>NZ_RHJJ01000022.1:0-38626 GCF_004212225.1 Escherichia sp. E14V7 | reverse complement strand
ACCATCTTTCAGCACACCTGAGATTTTTACTGCTGCCATATCCACTCCACAAAAAGGCCCGCCTGAACCGGCGGGCTGTCATAACACTGTGTTACCTGGCTAATCAGAATTTATAACCGACACCCACGATGAAACCGTCAGTGCGCCAGTCGTCACTGCCGGAACCTTCATATGCAAGGTCAATGGCCACGGATTCGGTCGGGTTAAACTGCACACCCGCCCCCCACGCCAGAGACGTGTTGCTGTGGCGGTTGTCATCGCTTCCGGTCAGCACATCATGCATTTTCCCCTTGTTGTCGGTCACCTGAAGATAATCCCCGGAAAAAGTCGAAACACGGCTGTAAGCCACACCCGCCATCGCATAAGCACTGAACCATTCATTCACGCGTACAGACGGCCCCGCCATCACGCTGAACCAGCGGTTACGCACTGAATCTTCATGCCAGCGGGTATCGCTGTAACGGGTAATCTGGCGATTCTTGTCTCCTGCATAGCTGAATGACGTCACCAGCCCCAGCGTGTCCGTAAATTCATAACGGTATTTCACGTTAATGCCCTTCAGGTCATCGTTGCCGGGCATATCAGTATGGGACTGAAGATACCCGCCGCTTAGTGTGGACTGATGCTCTGCTGCACTCGCTGGCGTACCAGCGGCGACCAGCCAGACTACTGCAGACAGAATAACAGCACATAATTTACGCATAATTACCTCTCGCTTTTCTGCAATAAAAAAGGCGCCATTTCTGGCGCCCGTATTTGGGTTATAAAATTCAACTGATACTGATACCGGCTGTTGATTTCTTCATCACGACAACAAGAAGGTCGCTGATACTGGTCGTTGGCGTCCAGTTATTAGCACCATATGAAGAAACATTGAAAGTCAGGGTGACATGACCGTGTCCGGCAGGCATATCAATGACGGATGAAAATACCCTGCTGACATCCGTCGCGGGTTGCTGAAAGATTTCCTGTCCGTTCTTCAACACCTGCAGCTTACAGGTTGAATACCAGTATGACTGTTGGTTGTTGCTGTTGAAGTTTTCATGCTTACCACCGCGAAACAGAACGGGTGGGATTACTATCTGACGGTCAAAAGCCTGGTCATCGTACACAGTGACCGTTATTGTACCGCTGGCATAACTGCCATTTCTCGGAAAGGCTTTTCCCACCGTTTTGACAATATCACCTTCAATCTGGTTGGCAGACAGTTTTCCCAGAATCCGACAGTTCTGGTTAATCGTGACATTGTTGAGCGTCCCGGAGTTCGCATTCACGTTACCGCTGATATCGGCATTTTTCGCCGTCAGCCGCCCGTCCGGTGTCAGGGAAAATACCGGAGGATTACCGCCGCTGGTAATGGTTGGAGCCGTCAGATACTTCAGGAACACCTCGTTCATGAATATCTGGTTGCCCTGCGCCACAAACATCGGCGTTTCATTTCCGTTTGCCGGGTCAATAAACGCGATACGGTTAGCGGCAACCAGGAACTGGCTCAGTTTACCTTCCTCCGTATCCTCCATGCTGAGGCCAAGCCCCGTGACATAATGCCTGCCGTCTTCGGTCTGCTCAATTTTGACGCCCCACATGGCATTCCATTTATCGTTGGCATCTTTCCACTCTTTCGAAAACTCCTCCAGTTTGCTGGCGTTATCCTCCGTCAGCTCGACTTTTTCCAGCAGCTCCTTGCCGAGATGGGATTCAGTTATCTGGCCTTTGAAAAAATCCAGGTAACCTTCCGCATCATCGCTCGCCTGACCGACAGCCTCCACGAATGCCGATTTGCCAACAGTATTCACACTGCGGATATAAAAATAATAATCATGGCCCGGCTTAATATTGATACTGGCAGCTATCCAGTACAGCGCCGTGCCAAGATAGCGGGCTGTGGTTTCAACCTGCCTGATATCCGCAATCCGCTTTTCCGAGAACCAGAATTCAAACTGTACCGTCGGGTCATAAACGGCAAGATGCGGCGTTGCGGTTATCTGAAAATAGCCCGGCGTCAGATCAATCCTCGACGGTGCTGCCGGTGCGGCAATCCGGAACGATACCGACGCCGGATCGCCCTGCTGCCCCCACGCATTTACCGCCCGGACTGTCAGCCTGTAGTTCCCCAACGCCAGTTGTGTGAAGCGGTATGTGGTTTCCGTCGTCCTGGCAGTGCTGACCAGCCGCTCACTGCCGTCATCCGCTGTCACGGTCAGACGGAGCAGGAAGCTCACGCCCTTCACCACCTTTGGTGTGTCCCATCGCGCCAGCACCTGATATTCCCCGCTATCTGCAGTGACTTCTGCGGTCAGGTGCTGCACTGCTGGCGGTGTGACACCGTTCACCGTGCCGCTCTGGTCACCGTCAAAGTGCGCCCCGTTATCCACGATGGCTTCTTTTTCCGGTACATGCTGCACGGCGGTGATGGCATACGTACCGTCATCGTTCTCCCGGATACTCACACAGCGGAACAGGCGCTGGCGCAGCGTCGGCAGCTTCAGCCCCCACACGCTGTATTCGGCAACGCCGTCAGGAACACGGCTCACTTTCACCTTCACGCCGTCGGTGACGGACTGGACCTCCACGCTGACCGGATTACCCTGCCCGTCAACCAGGCTTATCAGCGTGGTGCCGGAGGATGGCAGCGTGATTTCACGGTCGAGCGTCAGTGTCCGCGTCTGGCTGTTCACCGCCAGCACGCGCCCGCCGGTGCTGATACCGGCATAGTCATCATCACAGATTTCAATGACATCGCCCGGCACATGGCGAAGCCCTTCTGCGCCCACGCTGAAGTCCACGGTCTGCGTTTCCAGCAGCTCCGTTTTAATCAGCCACAGCCCGGCGCGGTGCGCCTGCCCCCGGCTGGTACAGCCAAAGGCATCCATCTTCGTGACGTTACGACCGTAACGGGCAATGGCCTGTGTGTCCTCCACAAGCTCTGTCGCCGTCTCCCAGCCGTTATTCGGGTCAATCCAGTTCACCTCAACGGCAGTATGGCGGTCCTTCAGGGCGCTGAAGCTGTAGCGGAACGGCGCGCCATCATCCGGCATCACCACATTACTGCGGTTATAGGTCCACACCTTATCCGACGGTCGGTCCTGCACGAACGTCAGCGTCTGCCCGTTCCATACCGGCATACAGCGCATCGCCGAGCAGAAATCACTGAGAACATCCCACGCCTTACGCTGTGTGGTCAGATACGCATTACAGGTGATACGCGGCTCCGTGCCGCCAAAACCGTCCGGCACCGACTGATCGCAATGCTGGCCGATGACATACAGCGCCCATTTGTCCACATCCGCCGCACCAAGACGTTTCCCCATGCCGTAGCGCGGATGGGTCAGCATATCCCACAGACACCATGCCATGTTGTTGCTGTATGCTGGCTTAAACGTTCCGTCCCAGATACCGCTGTATTGCCGCGTCTGCGGGTTATAGTTCGACGGCACCTGCAGAATGCGCCCGCGAAGATGATAATTACGGCTCACCTGCTGGCTGCCGAACTGCTCCGAGTCCACCTGCACGCCGACCAGTGCCGTGTTCGGGTAGCACTGTTTCACATCGATGATTTCGGTGTATGACGACCAGAGCGTTTTGTTCTGCAGCTGGTCTGTGGTGCTGTCCGGCGTCATCCTGCGCATCCGGATGTTGAACGGGCGCGGCGGCAGGTTATCCACCACCACCGAGGCCAGATACTGTGAAGTTGTTTTGCCCTTAATGGTGATGTCTTTTTCCGTCACCCAGCCACCATTACGCTGTATCTGAACCAGCAGGCGGACTTCCGATGGATTCCTGTCCCCCTTTGAGGTGGTTTCCACCAGTGCCTGCACACCGAAGGTAAAGCGCAGACGGTCGATGTTTGCCGACGTGATGGTCCGGGTGATCGGCGTGTCATATTTCACTTCCGTACCCAGCACCGTCTCGGAGCCGGAGGATTCAAATCCCTCCGGCGGTGTCTGCTCCTGCTCACCTGCCCGGAACACCACCGTGACACCGGAGATGTTGGTATTCCCCTCACTGTCCAGCACCGGTGTACTGTTCAGCAGCACGCTTTTTAATCCATCCACCGGACCTTCAACCGGCCCTTCGCTGATGGCATCAATCACACTCAGTAACTGCGTGGATTTCAGGTTGTCCTTCGCTTCGCGCGGGGTATGCCCCTTACTGCTGCCTTTACCCATTCGTCATGCTCCATAAACGACAAAACCGCCCGCAGGCGGTTTCACATAAAATATTTTGCATCATCGACCAATCACCACAACCTGACCACCGTCCCCTTCATCTGCCGTGCTGATCTCCTGAGATACCACACGTGACCCCACGCGCATTTCACCATACAGAACGGGCAGAACATTGCCCTGGGCAACCATGTTATCCAGTGAGGAGAAATAGGTGTTCTGCTTACCGTTATCCGTTGTCTGTGTGCGGGGAGTTCTGGCTTTCGGTGCCAGCATCTGCGCCACACCGCCCAGGATCATACTGGCCCCTGCCGCATACATACCCGATACAGCCGCGGCACCCAGCCAGCCCACAGGGTTCCACCATGCCACCGCAATCAGCGCAGCCCCCAGCACTGCCTGAAAAACACCACCACTTTTGGCACCCGCCAGACGCGGTACTATGTGGATCACGGCACCATTTGCCAGCGGCTCATTAAGACGGGCAGATAATTCGTTTTCGCCTGCATCACGCCCGGCAATGCGCACCTGATACCAGCCGTCGCTCAGTTTCTGGCGAAACGACGGTAGCTGCGTGGCCAGCGCCAGGATGGCTTCGGCCCCCGTTTTCACACGAAGGTCGATGCGGCGGCCAAATCGTTGCAAATCCCCGTAAAGGCAGATGCGTGCCATGCCCGGTGACGCCAGAGGGAGTGTGTGCGTCGCTGCCATTTGTCGGTATACCTCTCTCGTTTGCTCAGTTGTTCAGGAATATGGTGCAGCAGCTCGCCATCACCACAGTAAATGGCGGCATGATTCGGCACCGATGAACCAAAGCAGCACAGCAGCACATCGCCCGGTTGTGCCGCTGACAACGGCACCTGATACAGCCCCGTCGCCTCCATATTGTCAAGATAGAGATTCTGACCGTGACGCCACCAGTCATCCCCGCGATTAAAATCCGGCATCTCAATTCCCGCCAGATGGTAAGCATCCCGGAACAGCGTGTAACAGTCCGTCACCCCGTGCTCAAAGCGCCGCCCGGTGAGATGCGGCACACAGCGGAATTTATGGATCGCCCCCCGGCAGACCAGCCACCACGGCAAATCACTCTGCACCTGCAGCCGCCGGTCGGCCTCACTCAGCCAGGGCAGACCACCGGGGTGGCTGTGGACCAGCGCCACAATCTCACCCTGCATCTCTGCCTGCAGCCAGTCCTCCGGAGCCATCCGGAAATACTCCTCCGGCTCACCGGAAATATTCACGCAGGGAAAATATCTTTCCCCCTCCGGCGTTCTCACCACGAAGCCGCACGACTCCGCTGGCGCACATCGCCGGGCGTGCGCCAGAATCGCTGATTCTGTCTCTGTCATGGGATTTACTGCGAAAGTTTGTTAATGGAAAGGAAGCCGCCAAAGTTGCCGACGTTATTGCGAAACTTACAGCCACTCAGGCATTTGCTACATTTATCCTTCGTGATATCGGACGTCGGCTGGTCATATTCATCCGCGACAGCCGGACCATTATAACCGCACTCATCACCGCGATAGGTCCAGGTGCAGGTGTTGGCCAGCATGATGCGCCCCGGAAAAACGGCACCATCCGTTTCCGTCGGTGTGGACAACACAAAAGAGGCACTGACCGCGCTCAGTTCGCTGCACTGCTCGATGCGCCAGCGGCTGATCACCTCCTGCTCCGGATCGGCGTCACTGTTTCCGTTGACGAAGTTCACCGCATCCAGAAAACGGGCGTAAACCTTACGCCTGACCACCGTTCCGCCGACCAGACTTTGCAGGTCTTCCGCCATCCCGGTGACCATGCCGTGCAGGTTAGAGACTTTCAGTGTTGGTCTTGCACTGGCTCCTTTGCCGTTCATCTCAAAGCCGCTTCCCTGAATAGGGTACGCCTGATACTGTCGCCCCTGCCAGGTGACCGACTCACCTTTTTCGTTCTGCTCATTACAGAAAAAATAACGCTCTCCGCCGACCTCTGTCAGATCGACTTCCCAGAGCACGACCAGCGCGGATTGCTCCGATTTTGTACACTCATTCAGTGTTTCCTGCTGTATATCCTGCATCAGTGAGTGACCTCTTCAAAGGTACAGTTAAAATCGGTATACATGGCATTATCCGAAATACTCCACTCCCTGCAGACAACCCGGACGGTCCTGTTGTATTTTGGCGGACGCCACAAAAAAGCACGCATCCCGGCATGACGGGATAAAAAACTGTCCAGCGTAGCGCGGGAATATTCATCTGTGACCCGAAATACCGGTTTAAACGTTTTCAGATCCGCATTCAGACCACCAGCCCGTCGCTGTTCATATCCGTCACCGAACTTTACCGTAATAACAGATGGCTTTCGTGTCGTCTCCATCCCCTCGCGGGGGAGCCAGTTAAAAACTTCAGACTCAGGCACTGCATAATCCTCCGTCCCGACGTGATGACTGCATAATTGACACAACCCTGCTGTCGATCAGATCCACCAGCCCCCTGGCTGACTGCGTATCTATCTCGCCATTGCTCCCTTTATTCTGAATACTGATGTGATACACGGGAGAATAGACAAATCCCCCGCCACCACTCACATTCCCAATGGCTCTGACCCCTAGGGAGCCGTCCGCTGCCCGAGTCAGTGGCATGATAGCTTCAGGCCCGGCCTCGCCCATCAGCCCGGCACCTTTCGCAAAAGCAAAATACGTCGGTGTATCCACAATGGTGTTACTGTAAGCACTCAGATTTGCCGATGTGTAAACACCGCCTTTTGCGTTCGCTACTGCACCGGAAAGCCAGTCGCCAACACTACCAATCCATCCCCCCGCTCCCGACATTGTCCCGGAGAGTGATTTCAGCCCGTTAACAATGGCCGCGTTCATCAGGATTTTTGAAACTTCCTGAAGGATCGAACTCCCCCAGTTTCTCCAGTCCACAACGTTGCCGGCCAGTGCCTCAGAAATATTTGAAACCAGACCATCCATAGTGGAAACGACCGCATCTGCCGCTTGTGAAGCATAATCAGTGGCACTGTCTGCCCAGTTCGTCAGCCCCTCTTTGAGCCCGGCATTCCAGTTACTGCGTAAAGCATCGGCCTTTGCATAATAATCCTGCTGATCGTTGAGACGCTCCTCCAGATATTTTTCATTCAGCGTTTTTTCCTGTTTCCACAGGGCTTCTTCGATTTCTCCGGTCTGGTACTGTCTCAGCAACTCATTATTTTTCTGCTCAAACTCCTGTCGGATGTTCCACATTTCCTGAAGCCGCTCACGTATTCGTGTTCCGTCTCCATACCCTAACAACTGAGCCTCATTTGATGCCCTGACACTGGCGTTACTGTCCGCCAGGCTGCTTTCATAAGCAGCAATTTGCTCACGAATTTTTTTCTGGTCGATGAGTGCTGCATTCTGTAAAAGGGTTTGTTTCTGCGCTTCTGATAAGGTTAATAATTCGCCCTGGCTGACCTGGTATTTCATCTTAGCCAGTTCAGTATTCTGTCCTGCCAGTGCTATTTGTTCTTTTTGTTGTTTAATCAGTCTGTTATAAGCATCTTCCGTTTTTTCTGCTTCCGATTTTCCACCACGTACTTTTGGCTTATTCGCCTGGTTGTTACGCCATGCTTCCAGCGCGTTGTTGATATAAGTTTGCCTTGCCGTCTGATAGGCATCCCCCACAAAACCGAGATCATCCGCTACATAGCCCAGACGAGTACGCTCACGCGCTTCCCCCTTCATACGGGATAAGGTCAGCTCTCGCTCAGTGTTATTCAGCGCGTTCTGCTGTTTATCATCCAGAGCAGCCTGTGGCAGCCGTAACGGTACATTCACCAGCCCCTGTCGCTGCTGAAGTAATTCATTACCAAGCCCAAGAAGACGATTAAACTCGGTATGTTGGCCATTCATGATCAGTAATGACTGATATGCTTTGTTTTGTTCCGCTGCCTGTTGGCGGATCAGCACCACTCGTCGTTCTTCCAGCCCGGCAAGCACATCCTGGATTGACTGGGCTTTTTCCTGCATTCCGGAAAGTCGGGACTGCTCAACAGCCAGCTGACTTGTTGCTTCTGCAAGCCCTTCTGTGACAGTTTTCACCGACGTCATGTGGTTAATCATAAAACCGTTATCGGTTGTCCAGCCCGGGTTTGCCAGGACATACTGATAGCCAGCAATTTTTTCCTGTAAGGATTTAATCTTACTTTTCTGCTCGTCAATTAACCTGTTCTGCTCCTCCAGAGCCTGCCGCGTCTTTTCTTCATTATCTGCCGCTTCAGGAAGTGACATTGCAGACGTTTTCTGGCGAATTTCGTCGATTGTTGCGGCATACTGACGCGCTGATTCTCTGGCCTGCTCCTGGTTCTGATACATTGTGTACCAGGCCGCCGCCCCCAGCATGACAAGTCCAGGCACACCACCAACCAGCCCCAGAGCACCACTTAACAACCGACTACTAACTGACGTAACGTTATTCAGCGTTGCCTGTGCCGCTGTTCTGGCGGCAATATTACGGGTAAGTGAAGCCTGTGCGGTTGCCAGTTTCGCTTCTGCTGCAGCCTGTTTTTCTGTACCACGGGCAGCCACAACCGCCTGCTGCGCACGATACAATGCCGCCCGCGCTCTGGCTGTTGCTATCTGTGTCCCTCTGAGCTGTGCCTCAGCAAGAGCCACTTCGTTTCTGGCAGCAGTGATTAACCCGGCAGTTGCAGAGCCCGCAGAAGACGCCATATTGCCAAAATATCGGGCTACACCAATTGCAACCAGAGCTCCCGCCGCCGTGGCAACCGTATCAATATTATTCGCAACACCATTCATTATTCCGGTAAGCGTTTTCGTTGCACCGCTGGCATCATTCGCACCACCAACCCAGGCCATAAAGGCGTTTTCAACTTTGGTTGCAGAGGATGATACGGTATCAGGCATGGCTGCATATTCATCCCGCAGCGTACCAAGCTGGCTAATCAGTGCAGGAACAACCTTATCGGCGGTCAGCTTTCCATCATCCGCCATTGCCTTCAGATCTTTACGGGCAACCCCCATTCCTGCAGCCAGAGCACGAATAACACGATCACCGCTTTCATTTACTGAATTAAACTCTTCACCGCGCAGAACCCCTTGCGCCAGTGCCTGGCTGAACTGAGTGATCACCGAGCTGGCTTCCGCAGAACTGGCTCCGGACAATTTCAATCCTGTAGAAATGGCCTCGGTAACTTTCAGTACTTCCTCAGACCTGTAACCATATTCCCGCATGGAAGAAGCCGAACGTGCAAAAAGACTGGCGTTATCAGCAAAAGCAGTACCCGTTCTCTGGCTGATCGCCATTAATTCGCGCTGTGATGCCTGGAAATCATCGCTGGACTGCGTGGCCTGCTTCAGACGGGCATTTACTGAGCTCCATTCATCCGCAAGAGATATAAGATGTCCAGTGGCAAAAGCACCGGCAAATGCGCCAGCCATATTCATTGCCGAAGACTTCGCCGTATTTATCTGCTCGGTCACTTCTGCCAGTGCTCGCCGCATATCACGGGATGCAGCTGCAGACTGTCGACCTCCGTTCTGCATGGTACGGTAGTACTCCTGTCCCATACGTGAAGCTCGCGCAATTTCTGACTGGAATGACTGCGAATTTGCCGAGATTTTTATAATCAGTTCGCGTAGTGACGCCATTCTCGTTCTCCAGGCAAAAAAAAACCGCCGAAGCGGTTTTTGCTTTTAAAGAAGCCCAGCCTTACGCCTTGCTTCTTCAAGATATTCATCATCCGTTTTTTGCGAAACGGTACTATCAGGGTTATGTGTTAAATCACTACCGCAATGCTTACACTTAATGGCTTCTTCTTTGATCAACTCCGCACAGTAAGGGCATTTTTTCATGCCATTGCTCACCATTTGTTGCTCATGCGTTTTTTCATCTTTTTGGATTACAAGTGAATGAACCAGGGCAACGATAAAGAGTAAGGCTCCGTATATCCACCATCCCCAAAATGAACGCCCTTTACTTTGCGCGATAATAGCCGGAATTAACCCCAGGACTAGCGCAATAAGAATAACTTCCATCAATATCTCCTTATTTACTTAATAAAAATCGGAATCATAATCCAGTAAAGTAAGAAGATCATTGTGTCGCTGCAAATAATGCATTTTCAAACGCTGTAAACGGATCTTTAATATTATTTGCAGGAACGACCTCCCACTGAAGAATCGCTTCATTCAGTGGAACTTTGACACCCTGCGCCCCGTAAACTGCAGAAACTATCTGGGCAGCCCGGATATCAGCCCGCTCGTCACCCAGCGGGCTGATCCTGTCAAATTCTGCCCACATCATGATTTCCGATGCAGACATTTCCCGGCGTAACTCTGACAATGTGCGCCCCATCCTGAGCGCCAGCATCATCAGAAAACGAATACCCGGAAGTGCTACTTTTTTTTAATAACTTCAGCATCAGTGATCAGTTCCAGTGACTGACGAAGCAGTCGCGCATGTACCGGACCATATACTGTAAGTACCTGCTCCCGATCATCCGCTGAAAACACGGGTTGCATCCCGGTATCACACAGAACATCGATGAACAGTTCAACATCCGCTTCCAGATTTCGGCGGGCACGCTCCGCAACTGATAACGGTGTATCATCATCTCCGGTTTTAACGATCTCCTGCCAACGTAACCAGGCTTCTGCAGAGGGTTCCCGTAATACAACCGTTGTACCTTCCCACTCAGGAACATCAACTGTTTTGTGGCGAAAACCAGACATCGTCGCCAGTGCCAGATTGCGGATATTTTTAGACATAGATTTCATCCTCCTTAACTGACAGTTACGGTGCAGGAAGTGGAGGTCACCTTATTAACCGGGCTTGCTGAATCAGAAACCTCACAGGTATACGCACCGGCATCTCCGGATGTCACAGAGGCCTTGTTGAAAGTTGCCGATGTCTGCCCGGAAACTGGAGAGCTGCCTTTCTTCCAGACATATGAATAAGGAGGCACACCACCTGATGCCTCAACAGACATATTCAGCGTTTCACTGGCAGAAACCTGTAGTGTACTTTTCAAATCAGAGAGGAGTTTCAAAGGTTCAGTGGTCAGAGAGGGCTTTCCTTTCAGGCGCAGGGAAAATGTGGCAGCAACAACACCGTTGGTTCCCACAGACCAGGTATGCTGGCGAACTTCTGCCATAAAGGTAAATCCATTTCCTGACGGGAAAATAACTTTGAAACCGTATGTGGTGTCGTTGTCATAAGCACTACGCAACGCGTTCTGGGCAGCGTTGAGATAAAAGTTTCCTGACATGGAAATCTCTGAAGCAGCCCCAAGACCGTTGATATTCTCCTGCTCGGTAGAACACAGCGTAGTGACATCAATATCCTGTTTCTGCCCGGCGGTAAACTGAACCTCTTTAATCGTACAGCTCAGTTCAAGAAAACTGGCAGAACTCAGCGTTTCTGCCGTTACCGGTGCAGACGAGATCATGACTTTGGTCTGCTGAGAACGTTCAAAATTAGAGGACATACTCGTCTCCTGAAAATAAAAAACCCGCCAGCGGCGGGTGGGTAAAATCATTAACGACCTCAGGCAATTACCTGAAATTCAAGCGTAGCTCTGCTCAGACGGGAATCAGGATCATAACCCTGAGTTTTAGAAATAACGGATGGTGCCAGTTCCCTTACCGCATCAAGCGCCTGCTCACGGATATCATCTGCGTCATCAGGAGCCGTTGCCCAGATATCAATCTGCACTGTGATTCTGGATTCAGCCTGACCATCAAGCACATCAGACGCGATGTCAGACACCACTGAAAACACCAGCCATGGTGGAAATACCGCAGGCTTTCCCTCCGTCAGCGGGACCACATAAGGATAAACCTGCCCTCCGGCCAGTTTGGACAGAAGAGCATACAGCGTGGCTTCTCTCATTTACTCAGCACCCCATCAATAGCCTGATTCATACGCTTCATGGCAACCTGTGCTGCCAGCTCCTCTGTCATATCAAAGGCCGGGCGAATGAACGGATGGGCAGGCATATTGATAGTCCCCAGCTCCACGAAACGCCAGTAAAACGCGTTTCGCGGATCGCTGGCTTTCATGCTGTTATCACTGTTTCCGGTTCGCAGATTCCGCCCACGAATGTGGACACCAGAGATAATTTCACCACGACGCCGTGAACGCTGAGTCAGAATAACCACGTTTTTCTTCAGTTTTCCGGTTCGCTCTGGCGCATGGTCAATAACCGCCTCCCGGATAACCTCTGCACCGGCACGGGAGGCATCGCGAAGCACCTTATTACTCTCTGCTCTGCTGAGAAGTTCCAGATCTCTTGCAATATCCGCCAGGCCAGAAAAATCCAGACTAAAATCTGTCACATTCCACCTCTCTGGCTGCAAAGTATTTCAAGCCTGGAGGATCGTGCGTCCGGGATCGGCGGCCCGTCAATATTCAGAATGGCTCCCTTGAATGCCCCGGTCAGCACTTTCAGACGTGAGGCGGCCGTCACATCGCGCCGAAATCGCATCCAGACTCTTACTGTTGTCTGCGCGGTTTCCGCACCGCCCGATATACGTTCCCGCCCACTGATCCCCTTAACCTCTGCCCATACCGTAGCCCCCTCTTTCAGGGTTTCCTCCGGGTGACCGGAAGGGGTACGGGAGGTCGTAATATTCAGAATAACCACGCGATCACGTAATCTTCCTGCCTGCATGAAATCCTCCTATGTTCCGGGATGAAACCGATACATTCGGAGTCCGGTATAGAAAAAATCAGGTACAGCATCCTGCATTTCCCTGTTCTCGTACCAGTAGCCAACCAGTTGCATAAGACGCAACTTTATCAGCGGTGTTATTACAAGCCCGGTCGTATCCTGATCAGGAACAGTTTCATCGTGAAGTGTCCGGTTTAAAAACTTTTCAGCCTCTTCTCTGGCTGCTGCCAGATACATCATAAGAAGTGCATTCTCCTGTTCATTGTCATCATCAATCCGGCACTGAACACGAAGCTCTTCCAGAGTAGGCATCATTTGGGCTACCTCTATGAATGCTGTTTTTTAGCCTTATCAGATACCCGTGCAACAGGTGTTCTCTTATCAGAAACAATCCCTGCTGCAGTGGCAATTTCACGTACCCGTTCGGGTAATTCTTTATCTTCATACTCACCAGCACGAATGATCTCAACGCGCATACCGTCCGGTGACCATTTCAGATCTTGTTTCAGGATCATGATTCTTTCACCTGTCAGAACAGTGGCGCAATTCAGCGCCCCTGAGTGATTACGCCGCTGCAATCTTCAGCAGTTTGATGGCCTGCGAATCGACCAGCATGCCGCCGGTGCGCTTGGTGGTATAAAAACCGACAAACGGTTTATTGGTGTACGGATCACGCAGAATGCGGGTACCGATACGGTCAACGATGGTGTAACCCCGTTTGAAGTTACCAAATGCAATAGCTTTCGCATCAGCGGCGATATCCGGCATCTGTTCGTTTTCAGCGATACCGTAACCCGCCAGAGAGGACGGTTGCCCCAGCTCCAGCCCCGGACGCCACAGATAGTTACCCTCGGTGTCTTTCAGCAGACGGATGGCAAACAGGCTGTTGTTGTTCATCATGAACTTCGCGCCAGTGCGGTGTGCCTTACGCAGCGTGTAAATCAGTTTGATAATGGCGTCTGCGGTCACCGTCGTCGCTTCACCGGATACAATATGCTGAAGTTTACCGAACGCACGAACCTTATCGGTTTCATCGGTGGATTCATACGCCAGGAACCCTTTTGGCTTCTTGGTACCATCACCGGTGGTAAAGGCAATTTCTTCCTGTTCGGCAAATTCGGTCGCCAGCTCGCTGTTGATCCAGACCTCCACGTTGAAGAAGGCATCATCCAGCATTTTCTGAGTGGCCTGCGGGTTACCGTAGATTTCCCCCATGAAAGGTTCAATCAGTCCCAGTTTTGAGGTGGCAGTCTGGGAGCGCGCGTCAGTCTCGCCCACCCATCCGGAAGCCGTGCCGCCCAGATTCACCAGTTTTTTGTAGTCGGAACCGCCAACAGTGATCACCGTGGCTTCCTGGCGCATCACCACTTCATCTTTCAGCAGGGTGAGAATGTTGCGATCCAGTGCTTCCGGCACGGCATAGCCACCGTCTTCATCGGTGCCCACCTGCAATGCCTTGCGCTCCAGATCGCGCAGACCGTCTTCACGGCCTTTACGCAGAAAGCCCACAAACGCCTCTTTGTGCTCTGTGGCCAGTTTATTTTGCGCACCACCTGCCGGACGTTTCAGCTCAAGCAGCTCTTTTTCAAGGTCGCTTTTGAGATTTTCCAGCTCGCTGAGTTTCCCGTTCAGGGTTTCCACCTGCCCGGCAAGTTTGCCTTTTTCCTGCTCAATCGCATCCACGCGCTTGTCGTTCTTTGCCCTGAAGTCGTCAAACTTCTGCTGCAGCTCCTGCGCGACCTGTTCCACATCTTTAATATCAACCGCCATCGTATTTCTCCTGATTAGAAGTTCAGATTTTTCAGTGCATTCAGTGCAGAGCCCACATCCTCAGCGTCGCGCAGGGACAGTGCGCCATAGCCCCCGGCCATGAATGCTTTGGCCTGGGTACGGGAGAGTCCGACATCACGCAGGACTCTTTCGATTTTTTTCTGTTCGGGGATTTCCCCGCGGGCCAGTGCGTTCTTGACGTCGCTGATCCGCGCCTCGTCGTTAGACGGGAACGTCACCAGGCTGACTTCCCAGAGGTCGATTTCTTTCAGCAGAAAGGCTTCTTTGCTCCGGTCGTATTCCCAGTCTTTCAGGACGTACCCAATAGAAAGGCCGGTTAACGAACCAGCCTTCATGTGTGCATGTGCGCGTTTTGCGAGGGGATCATCATCAATAAGCAACCGTCCCCTGACGTAAAGCCCGACATCGTCTTCCTTCATTTCGGTGTAAACACCGATGGGTTCATCCATGCGGTGCTGCCAGAGCAGCGCAGGTAACGCTTTTCTGTCACTCCACGCCCGCAGGGAAGCAGCAAATGCCCCGGACATCACCACATCATCGTGGCTGTCCTTTACACCAAAGACGGAGCCATACCCTTCAAACTCACCGGAGTCACTGACAGATTTCAGACTCAGCGGTACATCAAGACGTTGTTTCGTCTGCATTGGCGTTATCCTTCTGCTTACCGGCTTTACTGCCATCGGAGGGTTTCGTGGTCATGTTCATCGGTGTGAGATAGACATCACCACCGGGACGCGGATTCATATCTTCCAGGTCGCGGCAATCATTGGGAGAGTAAATTCCCCAGTTGATCCCGGTGGCGTAGGCTTCAAAACGGGACTTCATATCCCCGCGCAGTAACGCCCCGGCGTTAAATTTGGCGTAATAAACGCCCTGCTTACTTTTTCGTACCAGTCCGGTGTTGATCCGCTGTTCGATGCGGGTCAGATACGGCACCAGTGAATAGTTGATAAATCCCAGCCCCAGCTCTTCGATATTGTTGAAGGTGGCGCGATCGGTGTTCTGCACCATGTGCAACGGCACCCGGAACAGACGACAGATTTCTTCAAGCTGAAACTTGCGGGTTTCCAGGAACTGGCTGTCCTCGGCGTTCAGCGCCATCGACTTCCAGTCCAGCCCCATCTCAAGGATCATCGGGCGGTGAGCATTGCCAAGCCCGGTGTGACGCTCCTCAAAATCTTTCTTCAGGCGCTCATAAGCCTGATCTGACAGCGTCTGCTCTGTACGCAACACACCCGACGTCACCGCGCCATTGCTGAACAGTCTGGCCCCGTGCTCTTCGGTCGCTGCCGCCAGCGATATTGCCTCGCGGGCATAGGCGATGGGATTCAGCCCCACCAGTCCGTCCAGCGTCAGCGTGCGCACATGCCAGATATCCTCCTGGCTCAGTACATCCGTGGAGCCATCCGGGAATGTGACCTGATAGACCGGCTCCCAGCTACTGTTAAGCTTCGGTACCACACAGCCGGGATCGACGGGCAGCAGTTCAGCCACTTCGCCAAATGCTTTCACTTTGTAGGCGTAAAAGTTTCCCCGCAGGCACAGACAGGTGACCACCAGCTCCCAGAACTCCTGCGGCGTCATATAGCCATTGGGATGCGTGGAGATCAGCTTATGCAGACGTTCGCCAGTGGCTCTCTGCTTCAGGCTGCCGTTCAGGTGATACAGGTTGCAGGGCAACATCCCGACCGACTCCGCCAGCACCCTGACACAGGAAAAAACCGCCGTCAGTCGCATGGCCCGCTGGCTGCTGATCTGCTTTCCGGTATAGGTGTCGTAGGACAACCCGATAGCATCCGCCAGCTCTGCTGGCGTGGTCACCGGTGCGTCACTTTTTCGTTGAAATAATCCCGAAAAGAACACTATTTACCTCCGCCGACAGACGACTGTGTACGGTCGAGATATCGCGCCACCAGCCACGACCAGAACAGGCACAACGCCCCGGCAACAACAAACCCCGCCGGGGGATAAATCAGCCAGGCACCATACGCCAGCAAAAGCGCCCCCAGCACGCCCACCAGAGGCGCGAGAATCAGCATGATCATAATTACCTCAGTTAAAGCGAGCGGATCCCATAGGACTCAATGTGGTCAGACAACGTGTCTTCTTTCTCGTACAGCATGGCTCTGCCAACCGCCATAATCAGCGCAACTGCACCATCGATTTTGTTTTCCGCCTGCTCTTTGACGGGCTTCACCACATCATCGTTACCCGGAATGGTTTTGCCGACCACGTTGCCGATACACCAGGTCATGATGGGATTGCCATCATGATGAAAGCGCCCCGATTCAATTGCCGCTTCCAGCTCTTTCATCGGGTCGGACATGTTGGTGTAGTTCTGAATGATAGTGATGGGGTTCAGGTCTTCATCAGCAAGGTCATGTGACAACCCGGTCGCCCCGAAGGGGTCGATGGGTGACTCACTGACCGGGCTGATTTTGTTCGCCGCTTTGGCCTCCTCGAGGATGTAGCGATAATCCACCTCCGCACCATCGGTAACGGTCAGAACCCCCATCTCCACCCATTTCTGAAAGCGTTCGGCTGTCCGTCGATCTTCATTTTTCTCGACGCTGTACACCGTGTCATACGGTACCCAGAAACGCGGGGCCACACTGTAGTAATGCGTTTTACCGTCAATCTCGCGGGTATAAAGTCGCGCCATGCTGTTCATATCCAGCTTACGCGCCAGGTCAAAGGCCAGAATGCACGGCTGCCCCTCGAACTGCTCAAGGGTCAGTGATTTATCCTCGCAGCTCTGCCAGCTCACCAGGTTGAAATACGCCGAACGCGCCGACACCCAGATATTGAGGTGTTTTGTTTTAAAGACGTTTGCCAGACGGGCATTATTTTTCGCACGCTGCTGCTGACTTAACAAAAATTCGCGATAAACCGACACGCCAATATTTGGATTGGCTTTTTCCAGCACCTGCGGGTCGGTCCAGTCGTCACCTTCATCAACGGTATAGATGATCCCGAACAGTTCATCGTTGGGAACCGAGCCATTGAGCATCTCGATAACTTCCCGCCGCTTGTCGTAGCACGGCCCCTCAATGTTGTACCCGGCGGTGGTGATAGCCCACATCAGTGGCTGGCGTCGCGCCCCCATCCCGGTAAGCATTGTGGTGTAAAGCGCATCGGTGGCGTGCTCGTGATATTCATCCACCACCGCACAGTGGGGTGATGAACCATCACCGGGGTTACCGATCAGTGGTTCAAACCGCGCACCATCCTCCTGACGGTTCATGTTTGAGGCGTTAACCTCAATCCCGAACGCTTCCGTCAGCATGGGTGTGCGTTTACACATCAGTCGCGCCGGGCGAAAGACTTCCCACGCCTGTTTCTCCGTCGTGGCACCGGAATACACTTCCGCGCCAAACTCGTTATCACAGGCAAAACAATACAGGGCAACACCGGCAGAGATTGCCGATTTGCCGTTCTTACGGGGGATTTCGGTATACACCTCACGGAAGCGGCGCAGCCGGGAGCCTTTATTGACCCAGCCAAACGCACAGCAGATCACAAATAGCTGCCACGGCTCCAGCGTGATGGGCATCCGTTTGAATGCCCACTCACCCTTGGTGTGCGGCAACAGCTGAATAAATTTCGCGGCCCGTTCAGCCAGGTCCTTGTCGAAGCGGTAACGAAACGACTTACTTTTTTCCGCCATCAGGTCATCAAGATGGCGCTGGCAGGCCTGAATCACAAACTGGCAGGCAACAATCTTTCCGCGCACGACATCCCGGGCATACTGATTGGCAGCATTTACGTTGGGGTAAGATTTCCGGCTCATGATTCGATGATTTTCAGAAACGGGTTAGTGGCTTTCTTCTTCCCCGCCAGGCCAATCAGACGCTGGCGGCTGCTGGGGTCGAGTCCGAGCATTGCCCCCGTACTGCTCATCTCGGACTCCTGTTCTTTTTTGGCGGTCAGCTCCGGATTTTTGACCATACCGCCCATTGCACCGGTGATGGTGTTGCCCTGTCTGGCAATATTTTTCACGGCACGTCGCCAGAACTCGTAGGCCACGCACCACCGCTCAAGCACTGCGAGGTCAGTCACGCACAGCAGGCCCTGACCGCAGAGTTCTTTGGTTGTCAGTTGCCACATGATCGTGGCGAGAGGGAGATCTTCTTCTGCGAACCACTCCGGTGGCTCAACACCTTTGATGGGCGTAAAAACAGGTTCATCTTTATTCAGGGCTCGCTTGCCGGGGTTTCCGGCCAGCGCCTTGCGCGCCGTTGGCTTGGGGCGACGCCCGGAACGCCCCGCCGTTCCAGCCATATGCGGCACTCCTGGTTAAATTTCATTTTTCGCGGGTATAAAAAAACGATGGGGCGGGCAGTCCGGAAGGATGCGGGCTGCAGGGATTTACCCTCCCCCTCCCCTAGGTGGATTCAGATGATAGTTATTATCACTTAAGACGTTCACGCGCGGTCTTCGTGGCGTGACACGACCAGCACAGGCTTTCGAGGTTGCGGTCATCATCAGTACCGCCGTGAGCTTTCGCGATGATATGGTCGACACAAGACGCCTGTTTCACCACGCTCCGCCGGAGATGTTCCTGGCACAGCCCTTTGTCACGCTTCAGGATACGGGCCCGGATGACTTCCCATTTGGTACCGTAGCCGCGCTGGTGACGGGATTGTCCTGGCTTGTATTGTTTCCAGCCTTCGCTTTTGTGGCTTTCGCAGTAGCCTGACGGGTCAGTGGTGGTTTGGCGGCAGCCGCGAACGCGGCAGGCTTTTGGGGTTCGTGGGGGCATGCTGGCTCCAATAAAAAGCCCCGCGACGCGAGGCTTAGACAGAAAAAACACCGGATAAGATCTGGTCATTCTTCCTTTTTAATAATGACTTCTCGAGGGCGCAATTGTTGGATAGCACGACAAATACAATATGGAATAACTGCCCATGCTACTCCCATTGCTGCACCTGCAGCCTGTTGTGGAGCACTCTGAGCACCGAAAACCCCGAGGATTCCTTCAATAAATCCAATAGCACTACACAAAAGACTGATGACCCAGAGAATTTTCATAAACCCAAACTCCTTTTAAATAAACACTTTACTAGGATAATTCTCATAAAATGTTAGTAAAGTATTTTCAGGAAAATAGCGTATCACTGCCTATTTTTGACACTGATGCTGGGATAATTATTCCGGTCGCTGGAGTTGCTCATGATGATACAGAGCGAGAATCAGGTCATAAGACCCTTGCCTGTCTTTGTAACCAGTTTTATCAACCAATTCAGCTTTACTGATTCCGGGTAAATCAAGAATCAGATTCGCAACTTCAATTGCCCTTTGGTACAACTTACCGCCCTTTTTCTCCCCATGCAGTGGTTTTACATTCTTGAGGTAACCTCTATCCGCCAGGGCGAGAAATGTTGCCCTTGGGCATATCTTCTTTCGTGACGATTCGCTTTCTGTAACCTCTGCGACAGCTGCATCCCATGCATCACGAGGAGGCATTGAGCTATCAGCAACCAAATGATAAGCGATTAAAGCGGCGCGCGCGTATTGAGACATAATGCATCCATATACAAAAATCTCATGATAAGACTTTTCTAATATGAACACTGTGATCTCACATACTCTTGCAGGCCATTCAATTGGTTAGTTATGGTTTCGATGCGCTCTCTGAGAACGAAATAATCCCGTTGAGCGGTGTCAGTAAGTCTGGGGCTGGAAGCATCATCCACGCCGGAGGCGGCGGTGGTTTTATGCATGTCCGGACAGACTGCTTTGACGTGCAGCCACTTACGACCAGCAGAAACATCAGCACGAAGACTTTCGATAGTCGCGTTAGCATCAGCAAGCTCCTTTGTATATCTGGCATCGAGTTCAGCTACATTACTTTGACGTTTCTGCATGTCAGCGATAATGGATGCGGCCTTATCGCGCTGCTTTTTGTAGGTGATGGCGTTATCACGGTAATGATTAACCGCCCATGACAGGCAGACGATGATGCAGATAACCAGAACGGAGATAATCGCGGTGACTCTGCTCATACCTCAATCTCTCTGACCGTTCCGCCCGCTTCTTTGAATTTTGCAATCAGGCTGTCAGTCTTATGCTCGAACTGACCATAACCAGCGCCAGGCAATGAGGCCCAGATATTGCTGCAACGGTCGATTGCCTGACGGATGTCACCGCGATCAATCATTAGTAAAGCGCCACGCTCCTTAATCTGCTGCAATGCAACAGCATCCTGGCTTTTAGGAGAGAAGTCTGTCAGCCCTAACTGCTTGCGGTAAGCATCCCACCAGCGTGAAAGAAGTTGATAACGGCCTGCGGCTGTTGATTTGAGTTTCGGGTTTAGCGTGACAAGTTTTCGAGGGTGATCGGAGTAATCAGTGAAGAGTTCGCCACCGACAATAACGTCATAACCGTGGTTACGTGTCGGTTGTCGCCCGTTATCCGTTCCTTCTGACCAGGCCACCATATCAAGGAAAGCTTTACGCTGAGGATTTAGTACCTGCATAAATTACTCCTTCGAGCTACCAAATTTGTTACCGATTACTCGCATTGCAGCCCCACGAATAGCATCGACACCGATCAGCCCAACGCCGCCACCAATGGCAACAGAAAGAGATTTAGGCCATCCGACATACTCAAGAGCGGATGCAAAAGTCAGCGTCAGAGCACCACAGAGCAAAATCTCGAGCGTTTTTCGCTTCCAGCCACCACCACCGCCAAAATAGGCAATGCGCAATCCAGCCATAACAATCGACATAATCACTGCGCCCAGTGGTGTGTCTCCACGCCACCAGCTCTGGAGCAAGTCCAGCCAGGTATTTGGGTTATGAGGCATTTGTAGTTATCTCTCACCTCGCTGATACAGCAGGTGCAAATTGAGGGAACATCATGTACCGCAAATCAGAAGCGGAAACGTCAAAGAAGCCGAACCAATGGATAACTGCGGAATAGGCCAGGCCCAACGAATCCCCAGCCACAGAAACGACAAAACCCGCTCGACGGCGGGTTTAAGCTGTGTGGCGAAGTAACCACTCTTAACAGATTACAAGAATTTTTGCGGACCGCGTTAATGATTTTTAATCCCAAAGTCGTATTATTCGTTTTTTACTGTAGGAGTTAACAGGTTTATATTATGTTAGATACACTATCTTTCACTGAACGTGACGAGTTCCAACGAAGAAACATCGCTGAAAATATCATCAAGTTGCTAAAACCAGAGGCAGACATTTCACCACTGGTAATAGACGGCGCATGGGGAACAGGGAAAACAGAATTTAGTATCAAACTGAAAAATCTCATTATTGAGCAAGAAACCGAATCTAAAGTTGTTTATATTGATGCCTTTAAAGGGGATCATGCAGAATCTCCATTACTTCTCATAACCTCTGCAATTGCTAGCATTTTGCCTGAGGAAGAAAAACAACACTTCATTAAGAGATCACTTCCTGCAATTCGATTTGGTTTAAAAACGGTACTAAAAGCTGGTGCAGGTTGGTTTTTACGACAGGAGGCTAGTGAAGTTGCCGAAGAATTCCAAGATGCGATGAAGAAAGCAAGCAATGCAGCAATAGATGGGACTATTGAAAATTTGCTTGAAGACCATATGGAATCAGAGAAAAACATAAATTCACTTAAATCTTGCATCGAAAGTATTTCAGAAAATCAAAAGATAGTAATTATAATTGATGAATTAGACCGATGTAAGCCGAGTTTTTCAACAAATGTCATTGAAACAATAAAACACATTTTTGACATCAATAATGTCTTTTTTATTTTAGTTACAAACACAGAACAATTAAAAGCATCGATAAATCATATTTATGGTTATAGTATTAACTCACAAAAGTATCTTGACAAGTTTATAAAATATACCATCACGCTTCCAGACACATGTTTAATAAATGGTCACGTCGTATGTAAAACATCTGCTATATATTGGAATTACCTTGTAGACAAGACAAAATCACTAAATGAAATTAATAGTTTATCTGGTAGATTTATCCGTGATTTAATTCAACGAACCAACTTATCCTTACGTGAAACACAAACTTTTTCACGCAATCTTAACATTTTTCAACTGTTAAACGACGAGGAGTACAAAAGCAGTGCTCCTTTAATAAATAGGATCTTTGTCGTAGCTGTCTTCATACATTGCTTTGGTGACAAGGAAAAAATAAAACAAGAAATTACCGCTGAATCTATATCTCATTTAGCAGACCTGCTTAACATAAAAGAAATACCTTATTCTTATGAGAGAAGATCGCAAATTCCTGAAATATCTATTGTATTCTTCGGAATAATTAAAGACAGCATTACTCTTAATGCGCGATTTGCCCCTAAAAGTGATGAAGAACTTAAAAGATTCACAAATGTTTATACTAATTATGATCACCTAAATTTTTGGAGTACTACACCCAGAGAGTTATTGATAAAATATATCAATCAAATGTCATTCATTCAGTAAATAATACGCCCCTGCATGGGGCGTATTTTATTAAACGTCCAAATCTAATGTTAGATCTAGCATGGAAAGGCAGCCATCAATAAATCCTTCGGCTAGCTGTATTTCTATACGTATCAATTTCTCATCCTTTCCACGCGCCTTTGCAATCTTACGCTTGGATATTCTGTATAAATAATGTGCCACAAGAAGCGAATGCTCATAAGGTCTTTTTTGCTTTAGACGAGCAAGACAACCTTCAATAATTAATGCATCACTATCCGAACAAGCCAAGCGTTTCTTGCTGGTATAGGGAAGAAGCCCTTTAAACCCAGCAGCTATAGGAGAATAGTCTACTCCTGAACTATCACTCGCCGCCCATGCTCCCCAACGATCCAGAACCATCTGAATATCACGCATCAACTTTCTCCACAAAATCAGGCCAGCACGCCAGTTGCCAGCGCACGATCGATAAAACGAAATATCAGCTCCAGTTGGGAGCCATACTTCTCTTCAAATGCCACGGTATCTGCATGCAGCTCGTCGTGATGCTTTCTGCACAAAGGCAACACAAAGAGGTCATGCGCTTTTGTCCCCATTCCTCCCTGACCGTGACCTATCAGGTGGTGAGGATCATCAGCAGACTTTCCACAACATGCACACGGCTGCGTCTTAACCCAGCGCGTGTACTTTTCGTTAACCCAGCGGCAACGTTTGGGGCGTAACATAAAAGACTCCGGCGACTCCGGATCCACTTTCAGCGCCAGCACCTTTTTCGCTTTATCCTGGATGATGCTGGTGGCAGGAACCGAAGGAACAAGGTCACTTTCCCGGGTGACAGACGGCACAACAGGCTTCGGTAATCTCAGTGCCTTACGGGCTGCACTTTCCGGTAAGGCATCCGCCAGGTCATTACGAACCAGCCACCAGCATAGTTCCGGCATTGTCACAACGTGACTATCATCAAAACCGAGATCCCGACGCACAACAGACAACATCCAGCGGGCACAGTTATCCGTTGCCATTGATTCCAGCCGTTCCGTGAACTGATCGTGCAGCTGGTTATCGCAGTGCCAGCACAGACGGATTGCGCCCGGCGCGTGTCGCATTGTGGTCATGTTCTCGCTGTGCCAGTCGGAATGAGGCCACTGGCAGCCTTTTTCACGAAGTAACCAGCTTTCAAGACATTCCACTCCACCAGCACGACGGATCACTGCCTCATTGCGGAACACGGCCCGAACGGCAGGATCATCCGCCAGCGGTTGTGATGCTGCCGGAACGGCACCACTGGCGAAAGATGAATAACGTTCCGGCTCAGGCTCCAGCAGGACACGCCCCTGCATAAACAGGGGCATCAGCTCTGAACCTGGTCTGAACAATACGATCCCCATACGCGGGGCAATTTCAGGGGTCAGTAGAGCTCTCACGGTCACCTCAATGAACGGTATCGAGCAGCTTTAACAGCTCAGGGAATCGGGATTCGAAGAAATGCGGCTGCGTCTCGCGCGGATTTGCGGGACTGGTGATGTTCTTGCCGAACATGCAGCCTTTCGCTGTCAGCGACCAGAATTTTTTGATGTTGTTAATCGCGGTACGGCTGTATCGTTCGCGTTGTTCAACGATCCCCAGCTTCACCATCTGGTGATATGCCTGATTAGCCGTCAGGCGGATACCATACTGCTTCAGCAGTGCACTCAGCGACAGCGTGGGGCGACTTGAGCCATCGTGTGCATCAGCAGGAGCATCAATGGCATAGCGCGGTGCCAGATTCGGTAATCCAACAGCCTCCTGGAGTTTCTGACAGGCCCCAAGCACAGATGAGTTAGACAGGTTTAACTCCCGACGCATAAAGTCCAGCAGAATCACTCCAGCCTGCATCTTGTCAGCAGCCTGTCCGGATAATTTTTCCGGTGCGCTGGTTACCATGTCGAAAGTACGGATCACCTTCAGATGGAATGACGGGCTGATCCACATTGCATAGGCATACACCAGTTCCTTACAGACATACGTTCCCCGTTCATTTCCCCCATGAATCACACTCACCGGGTCAACACCCAAATTCTGGGTGTTGGTCAATTCATGAACAAGCTCAACAGTTTGTTGGCTGGAAAGAAACTTTCCTGGCTCCTTGGTTCTTGCATTTGCACCAGATGCTACTGCTGCGCGATGCAGATCGTTCAGGCTGTAACGACCATAAGCATCACGACGAACTTCAATACCATCAATGACCATCAGATTATTCATACTTCGTTTCTCCTCTTAATCAGGCGGCTGCACCCGCCGTTTTCTCGTACTTACTTATAGTGATCTCGACCTTCCCTTCCGGGATAACCGGTCCCCACTCCACCAGCATTCTTTTCACCTGGCTGTCGTCTTCCCACACACCCGCGTGGGTCAGGGCGTCAAACAGCGCCTTGTTATAGTTATCCAGATCGCGGATCCGGTTATCCGGTGGAAACAACACGATCTCCACTGAAGCAGGTGCCGACGTTGGTTTCGGCAGACGACGTAACTGCTCAATGATGGCGGCACACGCCGCGCCCTGGAATTTGCGCCCCGCCGCGCTTATCAGGCTCTTACCTGCAAACGCCCCTTTGTTGGGGTGTCGCCAGTACGTGTTCACGCTGGGCGGAAAAGGCAGAATCAGCTTCATACTTTCAGGCCCCTCTCATGTAACCAGTAGGCTGCACGCAGCCTAGCGTTTTCCTCACCGGCAAGCAGTGCGCGGATAATCCCGACCGCCTCGCTGTCGTCGTCCTTCACCGCGGTATGAAGCGTGATCCCCCGGGCCACGCCACGCTTTATCGTGATGACGCCTTTTTTCTCCAGTGCGCGAAGATGCTCCACCGCTGCATTCACTGAACGGTATCCCAGCATGGTTGCCACCTCCTGATTGGTTGGCGGGAAGCCACGTTCTTTCTGATAAGAAATCAGCATATCCAGCACCTGCTGCTGGCATTGAGTTAACGTCGTCATTAAGCCCCCACGTAATTCCCTGACAGATACCACTCTTCACCCGATGCAGCGCGCTTGCTGCTTTTCCGTAAACACCGCTCACGACGCGCAAGAAAATTGTTTCGCTCTTGCTGGGAGTGGCTTTCACGGAATGCCGCCATCCACACCGTTGCAGCACGACGAAATAAGCCCCTGGACTCCAGTTCTTCAGCCTGGCGGGTCAGGCACAAAATCACCCGCGGGTCGTTAGTGCCGACATAGAAATTGCGCACAGGTCTGGATTCACGAACTGGTTGCGGTTCCGGCTCCTGCGGTATCTCAGTCAGGCGAGGGAAATGTCTGCGTGTATCCCCTTCACAACGGTGAGCCACACGCCCACTCTGACGTAACTTGCTTGCTGACTGCAGAACGCGCTGTCGTGAGTAACCTGCAAAAGCATCCGCAATGTCTCCGGAAGTACACCCCGGATGGGCTTCAATGAATTTCTGAACGTCATTCAAAAGACTCATGATCACCCCCTGAATCCTGCCGGGATCTGGCTGTAGTCCACGTTGTCGTAACTGGCTTTAAAGTACGGGTCTTCGCGTTTTTCTGTGTACGTGCTGACGGACGGTGATAAGCGCAGGGAAAGTTCATCCCATTTTTCCCGCAATTTCGATGGGCTGAGGACGTTACGGCACCAGAACGGGTCACGACTGACGCGGCTGTACATCTCGCAGATTTGTTTGTGAGTGCGACCATCCTGAACACACATCAGGCGAATTTCGTTTGCCCAGGCTGTCCAGTTTGGTTCTTTGGGACGAACCACCTCGCCGTCACATTCGGCGGCCTGCTCGTACAGGGCGATGATTTTTTTCCAGAGCCACTGTGCACAGGTCAAATCATCCTGCGTTCCCCACTGGCGCTTTTTAGGGCTGAATACAACCGCATCAGGATGGCGAGTTAAAAAATCCTGTTCAGCCTTCTGCGTGTCCGGTTGCGAAGCGTCCGGACGAGAAGTTTTTTTATCTGACGGATCATGTTTTGATTTTACTGACGGATCCCCGCCAGATTCTGACGGGTGAAAACCCGCTTTTTTGCCAGATTTCGACGCATCAAATTTTGACGGGTCAGATTTTGATGCGTCAGATTTTGACGGGTCAGAATCTGACAGTTGAGAAAGTGCCGCAGCCTGAAGCTTTGCAACGTTAAGCTGATAGACGTTCGACGCATTGCGGTTACCCTGGCGACGCGCCTTACGCGTTAACCAGCCTTCTGCTTCCAGCCGTGCGATAGCCGTTCTTACAGTACTCACCCCTGCGCCAATCTGGCGGGCAATGGTTTCAATTGATGGCCAGCACACACCTTCGTCATTACTGAAATCAGCCAGGCGGGCCATAATTGCCACACTGGATAATTTCATGCCTGACGCTGCGCAACCATCCCATACATAGCCGGTTAATTTAGTGCTCATGACCGACCTCTATTTCCCTGAATTTACGACGAAACTGTTCGAGCGGACTGAAGCATTCATGCTCATAGCCTTCGCGGAGGTAGATAACCCGTTGTGTTTCCGGCTCCCAACGAATGACTCTGACGGGTACTCCGTAGTGATCTTTGAACCAGCGGTTAACTTGTCGCAAAGGACTGTCTCCTTCTGCCGGTTGAAATCACCCACAGCCCACTCTGCAAAGCTGTGGGTTACAATTTCCCTGTCACCTGGTACATTCACTGCATAGCAATACTCCACCTTCGCTTTTCCACCCGGTACAGGAAGCGCAATCAGTTGCGAGCGACGGTAGGGTGTTGTTAAACTGTTCATGCGTTAGTTTCTCCACAATTAGAAGCAATCGACGCCACGACGCCCGGAGCTGCACACTCGCGGGCGTCATTACTTTCTGAAATGCAAAAGATTTTGTAGACCAGTGCTGCATGCTCCTGCAGCTTCGAAATTGACAGGTACAGTTCGTCGTTAATTGCTGCCTGCTCGTGTGGTTCCACCACCCCATCTTCAATTGCTGAACGAATCTGTTTTGAATAACTGCCGATCTGTTCAATGACCTCCAGCAGGCGTTGATTGATATCGGCGTTCTCTACTTCCTCAATTTCAGGAAGCGATACAAACACCCCACCAGCAGACTGTGCGACTGCATCCGCAATGTGGTGAGTGCCAGCAGCACGCTGTAAAACCATTGCCCATCCCAGCGGGAAAATCTGATCGCCATCGGCACGAAGGCGGTTGAATAAAGCGTTCTCTGTTACATCCAGCCAGTCAGCAGCTTCAGCGTACCCCCCCGGCAACGCCGCGATAGTTTTTCTGACAGCTTTCACGTACCACTCAGGCTGTTTTTCTACTTTCCAGTGATGCTTACCCACGGCTTACCTCCTGTTCCTGTGGTTTAAACTCATTCCGGTTTTGACTAGATTGAAAACGAGCAGGGTAGAGAATCTGCATTTCGCTGATTTCGCCCTTAAAAAAATTGGCCAGACGTTCTGCAAGATCGATAGATGGAATTTGTTCCAGTCTCTCAATACGACTCAGCGTCGCTGGATTGACCTGAACGCCCGCAGCAACATGCTGCAAAGTGAATCCATGCGCCTTACGCACATTTCGTAATGGTGATTGCATATAACCTCCACATATTGCGTGATAAGCATATTATTTCACGCAAAAAATTTGCGCAAGTTGATTTGCTTAACGCGCAATAAAGAAATGTAATAAACGCATGAACATAGGAAACCGAGTCAGACAACTTCGCCAGGCGAAGAACATGAAAATCGCCGATCTTGCTGAAGCAATAGGAGTGGATGCGGCGAACATCTCACGTTTGGAAACAGGCAAGCAGAAACAATTTACCGAACAAGCACTGAGCAATATTGCCAAGAGCTTAGGTGTTGATATTGCTGATCTCTTTACCATAGACATCAAAAGTAATACTGTATATAAAAACAGTATTAATGAGGATGTTACGCAGGTGAAGGATGTGTTCCGTATTGAAATGCTGGATGTCAGTGCCAGTGCGGGAAATGGCCTTATCCAGGGCGGTGATGTCATTGATGTGATTCATGCCATCGAATACAGAACTGATAATGCTGTATCGATGTTTGGCGGACGACCAGCCAATCACATTAAAGTTATCAACGTTCGTGGAGACAGTATGTGTCCAACCATAGAGCCAGGAGATCTAATCTTCGTTGATGTCAGTATCAATCAGTTTGATGGAGATGGTATCTATGTATTTGGTTTTGATGATAAAATTTACGTCAAACGACTGCAAATGATACCTGACAAATTGCTGGTGATTTCTGATAACCAGATTTACCGCGAATGGGGAATTACCAGCGAAAATGAACACCGATTCATGGTCTTTGGAAAGGTCTTAATCAGCCAGTCACAAACCCTTAAGCGACACAATTAACCCCACATCCCCATCATTTAGCCACTAGAAGGTGGCTTTTCATTGCCCACAACATTGCACATTACGCAATAAAATACTTGCACAGCACGCAATTTAATTTTATCTTTCTTTCCAGACCAACAAACAAGGTCCTAACAAAATTTGGTTGTAACACGGCGTATGGCACATGCGTCATTAGCGGTCTGGAGACGTTAAAGGGGACAATCCACTCCTTGCTCGGGCAAACAAACCAGGTAGCCGGAATGTGCAAGTCAATGATGATGCTGACAAGACGCCTAACCAGCGTGGCGATTCGGTTTGACGCCTGGGAAGAGACCAGGGTGCAACGATAAGAGCATTTATGGAGCCGCAACAAAGTGTGGTGCCGTAACGGGCTAAGTGCTCTCAGCGTTGTGGTAATCCGCGAAATGGCGCGGCGGTAAGTATGGCGGGGTTACTCTTTCCCCGTTGAGGACACCGGGTTGTCAGGCTGACCATACGCCTGAGTGACAACCCCGCCACAACAGCCACTGCCTTGGCGGTATCAGTTTGTACCATTGCTTCCGGCTGGTACCGCTCTTTTTACAAAACAGAGAAGAGCATCACCGGACGACGGGCTCATAACCCAATCCATCCGGGCGGCTACTACCGCAGGTGTTCTTCTCTGTTTTGTGGAGAAACTAACCGCCCCTGCGGGGGCATCTATTGAAACGTAATTGACTCAATAATCGCCGGATGGCGAGGGCTTCCTTTTCCCAAAATTCAGCGCGGTGCAGCGCATATAAAGTGGAGAACGAAATGTCATTTATTAAAACTTTTTCCGGGAAGCATTTTTATTATGACAAGATAAATAAAGACGACATCGTTATTAACGATATCGCGGTTTCCCTTTCAAATATCTGTCGCTTTGCTGGTCATCTTTCACACTTCTACAGCGTTGCCCAACATGCGGTGCTTTGCAGCCAGCTGGTACCGGAGGAGTTTGCTTTTGAAGCGTTAATGCATGATGCAACAGAAGCGTATTGCCAGGACGTCCCCGCACCACTGAAACGCCTTCTTCCTGACTATAAACGGATGGAAGAAAAAATAGACACCGTAATCCGTGAGAAATACGGGTTACCCCCGGTTATGAGTACGCCCGTGAAATATGCCGATCTCATCATGCTGGCAACCGAACGCCGCGATCTCGGGCTTGATGATGGCTCTTTCTGGCCTGTACTGGAAGGCATCTCGGCAACAGAGATGTTCAAAGTGATTTCACTGGCACCGGGCCATGCCTACGGGATGTTTATGGAACGCTTCAACGAGTTATCGGAGTTACGCAAATGCGCATAACTCATGTAGTTAGTTTTTCTGGCGGGAGAACATCAGCATATCTTGTTCACCTGATGGAAGAACAAAGAAAGGCTGGTAACAGCGTCTGCTACATCTTTATGGATACCGGTTGCGAACATCCGCTGACATATCGCTTTATTCGGGAGGTTGTGAAGTTCTGGGACAGACCACTAACTGTGTTGCAGGTAAATATCAATCCAGAGCTTGGGCAGCCAAATGGTTATACGGTATGGGAACCAAAGGATATTCAGACGCGAATGCCGGTGCTCAAGCCGTTTATGGACATGGTTAAAAAATATGGCACGCCATACATCGGCGGCGAGTTCTGCACTGACAGATTAAAACTCGTCCCCTTCACCAAATACTGCGATGACCATTTCGGGAGAGGGAATTACATCACATGGCTGGGTATTCGCGCAGATGAACCCCGCAGACTGAAACCGAAATCGGGTGTCCGGTATCTTGCCGAGCTGTCAGATTTTGATAAGTCGGATGTTATCCGGTGGTGGCGTAAACAACCTTTTGATTTGCAAATCCCGGAGCACCTCGGGAACTGTGTTTTCTGCATCAAAAAGTCAACGCAAAAGCTGGGGCTTGCATGTAAAGACGAACCGGGTCTGATGCGAGTTTTTAAGGAACTGGTTACGGGTAAACACGTCAGAGATGGTCATCGCAGGACAGGTAAAGACGTTATGTACCGTTGTCACCTGACGCTTGACGGGATTGCCAGAATGTATACCGACAGTGACTACAAAAATTTGTATCAGGCGATGGTGCAGGCCAGGCGATTTGATACCGGGTCGTGTTCAGAGTCATGTGAAATCTTTGGTGATCAATTGGAATTGAAATTCGAAGAGGTAGGGGTATGACAACAAAAATTAACGACCATGCACTGCGTGAGCGCGCGCGGAATAAAGTGCAGAGCATTGAATTCGCCTTAACACATAGTGCATTCGCTGAGATTCGCGCTGAGCTTGAAGATGATTTAGAACTGGCACGGATTCTGGAAGTAGAGCCAGATGAACGCGCAGCCTATGAATTATTCATGGAAAAGCGTTTCAGCGACTCAGTAGATCGTCGGAAATCGGAAAATGGCGATAACGAGTACATGGCATGGGATATGACTCTCGGCTTGGTTGTCTGGCAGCAACGCGCTGGAATGAGTCTTTCAACTGTACAACCGCTGGAGAGTCAGCAATGAACAACTTAATGACAACCAAACAAGTCGCCGACTTCTGTGGCGTTTCAGTATCGACAGTTCTTCGCTGGAACAGCGTAAACAGGAGAACTGGCCAGAAATACAGGCCTGACTTTCCAGATCCTGATATTAAATCCTGCCCAAATAAATGGGCATCACGCAAGATATACAGGTTTGCGGGAGTTATTGAGTAATACGTAGTAGTTCAGATGTGAGCTAACACATCTATGGCACAGAGCTAAACCTAATCAGACTGTCTACTCTGTGCCTAAAGTGGATGTTGCAAATACCACCAGCGAAGAACCAAAATTAATGGTGCAGGATGATGCAGATAATTCTGATGAAAACACCCAGAATTTGTTACAATAAGTACATAGCATTAAAGTTTGTTATGAATGTCTAAATGTAGCTTAATTCAGAGGTGATAATGGGTGCCAATGGTTTACTAGCAGTCTTCGCCATACTTATTGCTTGGTATACTCTCTTAACGGATGAGAGACGTGTTGATTTAAGGTTACGCATATCTAAAATTAATATTATATTCATTATCTTTTTTATATCAACAATCTTAACAATTATATATTCTAAGGTATTGCTAAGTATTTTTCCGATAAAACCGATCCCTTGGATACTCGGTTTTAACGAAGATACATTGGCTTTTACTTGTCTTTGTATCATAATTACATTTTTTGGAATTAAAGTACTGGGCAAAAGACTACCAAAAGCAAACCTTACCTGTTGGATCAGCGTTTCAGAAATGTATCTGCGCGCAAAAAAAATAGAACAACTGGGATATCTTTTTGATAAATATCACGAACAGCTATTTAATATAATTAGTAATAAAAAATGGTATGTTCGCGTACATAATTACTTAGTCCCTTCATTATCTTCCATTATAATGGATAAAGAGAAGGCAAAAAAAATACGATTCAAAAAAGCTAGAAAATTTCTGTCAAAGTTTTTCCCTTATGAAGACAAAAGACAAAATGCTATTCAATTAAATATATCCAATCTTCTGAAATCAAAGGTTTTTTCACATTATTTAATTGATACTTACCCTCACGTAGCTATGAAGGCCACCTGCTTACAGCTTAGATATAATTATGAGTATAATACAAATTTCTTTACGTATTTAATATCTAACCCAAACAGCATTATGTATAGGGAGTTACGAGACAACCAAAATCGTTCATATACAGGGGAGTATGCACTCGACGAAAGTAATGCCTTGCTTAATTTTTATTTAAATGATATTCGTATGGCGATAAATTTAGAAATATGGAAACCTGTGGGTGATTATGTCATTAGCTACATAAAAAAACAAAAAGGGAGTTCTTGCTTTTACAATCATCCAGATAATTACTATTCAAGTAGTGATGAGCGTTGGGAATGCCCAATCTTCGTTGGATTGACGTTTTTCGATGTTATGGTATCTACAGCAATATTCAAACGCTCAAAAAACAATATGTGGCTCATGTATTATCGTTTTTTCCTAAAGGAAATTCTTGAGAGCTATGAAAAATCTAGCAGCATAGATATAAATAGAGAGTTCCCCATGCGATTTGATTATTTAATATATGAGCTAATCAGCCGTTGTAATATATGGGTAGGTGCAACAGAACACCTCAATTATGATAACTGGACAACAGAAGAGAAAGAGCAATCCCCAGAGTTCTTTGCCTCTACAACCTTGGGGGAAATGATGTATCTGATTATTACTTCAGAAAAAATGCATAACAATCAAAAGACATATCTTTTAGAAATCATTATTCAAAGAATGAACTCTCTTGATCAAAACAAGAAACCTGCTTACTCCAAGGAAATCTTCAACAATCTTATCCGAGCATTCTCCCCTACTTCCATTGATATAAATGCAGTAAATAAATTACGGCAACTTTATAAAGGTGTTGATCATGTTCTAAAAAACAAAAATTCAACTTTTGAAGTTGAACTATCAAAATATCTTGACCAATAATGATGTATTTATCCATCACCTGCTTATATTGCAGGTGGTATCCTGATCCCAGTTGATCTATCAGTCAAAAAATCAGTCATATAGCGTTCAAATGTAAGAATAATGGCAGCACCCGCTTTACGCTCAAAGCAGGCTGCCAAATTTGATTACGTACTGGCTACGCATACTGTGTCAATTGGAGCATGAGTTAGTACAAGTAACAATCGATTCAACTCTCTCCCACCATGCCTGGTAGGCTTTACGCTGTTCTTCTAAATAATCGCACTTGTCATAAACCTGCCATACCCCTGGCAGTTTATGACCTAGCATTATTTCTGCAATATGAGGCGCAGTAAGATCAGAAAAGTTTGTTCGTGCTGTTCGCCTCAAATCATGAAGAGACCAATGAGGGAATTGATACCCCAAACGCCGCCATGCGTACTGCATTAAATTGTAAGGCAGCGACTGCAATGATGTCCGACCAACGGGTTCCCTGCTTCCTTCCTTAGTAAAAAGCATATCGGAACCATTGTTCATAGAAATAGCGTACTTTATAAGCTCTTCAACCGGTTCAATAATGGGCCGCTTTAGCGGTTCGCCTGTTATCTCCCCAGTCTTATGTCGTTCTGGTGGTACAGTCCATACTTTATTAATGAAATCAAAATCGTCCACCCTGGCGGTAATTAGCTCTGAACTACGGCAGCCAAAATGCAGCAATAGTTTAATGAATGCCCGGTATTTAGGAACCATTCGAGAACCATCGATCGCAGCATAAAGGATTTTAATTTCATCATGTGTCAGAAACCGTTTCTTCTGACCTTTACGGATATCCATATCTTTACCCGTGATATCCGACAGCGGGCGAGTTTCAATGAGCTTTCTCTTATACGCCCAGACATGGGCCTGCTTTGCGTTAATTAGCAATCGGTCTGCTATTGCTGGAGTCTTAGTGCTAAGAGGCTCCAGGACTTCTAACCAATCATGCAATGTAGCTGCATCGTGAGGGATATTCCCGATTTTAGAGAACAGGTGCAGCTCAAACGAGCGGAGTATCTGTTCAGAACCTTTTTTATTTTTTACACAATATGCTTCATACCAGGCACGGATCACAGACTCTACCGTCATGGCTTCAGTAGCTTTTCGTTTTTCAGCCTGCTTGACTAATCGTGGATTGCGGTTTGACTCGAGTTCACCACGGAGACGGATAACTTCTTCTCTGGCCTCTTTTAATCCAGTTGCCGGGTAAGTTCCGATATCAAGGCGCTCACCTTTCCCTGCCCATTGATAACGATATTGGAACACTACGCGACCTTTCGGTGATACTCTGACAGACAGACCATCACGATCGGATTTAACCAAAACCTTATCACGTTCCTTTCCAACGACTGAACGCAACCACGCATCAGACAGCGCCATTACTCACCTTGTACAAATAAAAAAACACCTCTGCTGTTTTGTACATTATGTACAAGAACATGTACAGATTTTTGATGAAAGCAACCTGATCGATTTAAAGTTACATGAAAGAATTTTCAATTAAAGAAACCACATAACATCATGTTATTAAATGAGTTATATGATTAGCACTCAATTAACTGAAAGGACTTTGAAAGAGTAAAAGAGCTTTAATTTGGGCTTAATTATTGGGGTGAGAAATAATGGCAAAAGTGCGGCGCTTCGCCACCTCTTGCAAATAAGGAGACAACGTCATAATTCTTTCTTCTTGAGTAAGCGGCATCGCGCCGCGCTTGTTGAAAACGAAAAATTGCGGCTATTTTACCCATCAACGGGGGGGAGGCAATCAGTGTTTACACAGGAGCAGCTCCAGTTCGTGCAACGATGAAACGGTCCAGGTGGGCGCGATGCCTTCTGGTTGCTCGCGATTGTGCGCATTCAGCCAGCAGGTCGCAAGCCCGGCGTTGATGCCACCGAGAATATCGGACTCGGCAGTGTCGCCAACCATCAGCACGCGTGAACGGTCAGGATTGCCCGCCTGTTCAAGCGCATAATCGAAAATTTTCTTATTCGGTTTGGCAACGCCAACTTCTTCGGAAATCACCAGCAAATCGAAGTAATCACGCAGACCCGTGCGTTCCAGACGCACCTGTTGCAAAGCGCTAAAGCCGTTGGTGATGATGCCGATTTTGGCGTTGCCACGAATGGCGTTAAGCAGGGAAACTGCGCCCGGCAGCGGCGTACAGATTTCCGCCATCGCATTAATAAAGGCATCGTTGAGTTTACCCGGCTCGACGTTCAGCCGTTCGGCCCAGCTCTCAAAACGCCCGTGCTGAAGCTGTAATGAAGTGATCGCGCCGTTTTGATAATCCACCCACAGTGGCTTGTTAACGGCCTGATAGTCCTGAAAATCTTCAGCGGTAAAGGTGACGCTGTAATCAAGAAACATCCGCTGCAGGCCGGTGAATGAGTCAAAGGTAAACAGCGTTTCATCGGCATCAAAGAAAATCCAGTCCCACTTCATTATTCCACCTTGTATTACATACTGATTGGCAACGCCATGATGATGGCGTCTTCGCGACCGTCCGTGGTGGGGTAGTAATTGCGGCGAATCGTCGCCTCGTTAAAGCCTAAACTTTCGTACAGGGCAATGGCGGCAGCGTTTGAGGCACGGACTTCCAGCCAGAGCGTCGCCACGCCCCGTTTTTCCAGTTCGTCGATCAGATGTTCCAGCAGCGCCCTTCCCAGTCCCTGACGCTGATAGTCGGGATCGACCGCAATATTGAACAATGTAGCTTCATCCAGCACCACTTGCGTAATCGCAAACGCCGCCATTTTGCCGTTTTGCGTTAACTGAAAGTTGAGATAACGCTCGCCCTGATTGCTGGCAAACGTTTTTTCACTCCACGGAAAGGCGTGGGCGCGTTGTTCAATGTGGAAAGCCGCTGGTAAATCAGTCGTTTCGAGGGAAGAAATCGTGTTCATATGTGCAAATTTGTTGCCATAACGCGGCGCGTGCCGTTGGGTTTGCCCGTAATTCGGTGAGCGCCGGTGATGCCACCTGAGCGCCTTCCAGTGATAGCGGTTCGTCAGTACCCAACCGCCAGCTGTTGCAGCGACTGCCTTGCGGCAGCATCGCGATCCTATCTGGCGTCAGTTGCAGCACTTGATCGGGGCTGACGGTTAATGCACGCAGAACATCGCTCACCAGTGGATCGGTCAGGGCGGGAAGATCGTTTGCCACCATCACCAGACGGACGTGTGCCGGGATCGCAATGGCAATCTCCCCCTGCAACGCGCCAGGGCGACGCAGCGACCACTGGGTAATGCCCAGTTGCTGTAACTGCCAGTCTCGTCGGGATGTCATAGCGAATCGCTCCTGTTGTCAGGGGCGCAAATATAGCAAATTCGTCGATACCGCGCCAACATATGGCTATAATCGCCGCCAGTATCAATTGAGGAGCATTCCATGTCTGCATTTACCCCGGCAAGTGAAGTCTTGCTGCGTCACAGTGATGATTTCGAACAAAGCCGTATTCTGTTTGCCGGAGACTTACAGGATGACCTGCCCGCGCGTTTAGATACCGCGGCCAGCCGTGCTCATACCCAGCAATTCCACCACTGGCAGGTGTTAAGCCGCCAGATGGGAGATAACGCCCGTTTTAGTCTGGTCGCCACGGCGGATGACGTCGCAGATTGCGATACGCTGATTTACTACTGGCCGAAGAATAAACCAGAAGCCCAGTTCCAGTTGATGAATTTACTTTCTCTGCTGCCGGTGGGGACGGATATTTTTGTCGTTGGTGAAAACCGCAGCGGCGTACGCAGCGCCGAGCAGATGCTGGCCGATTATGCGCCGTTGAATAAAGTCGACAGCGCCCGTCGCTGTGGCCTCTATTTTGGTCGTCTGGAAAAACAGCCGGTATTTGATGCCGATAAATTCTGGGGCGAATACAGCGTCGATGGCCTGACGGTCAAAACGCTGCCGGGCGTGTTTAGCCGCGACGGTCTGGATGTCGGTAGCCAGTTGCTGCTCTCGACGTTAACCCCGCACACGAAAGGTAAAGTGCTGGATGTCGGCTGTGGCGCGGGTGTGCTTTCAGTTGCCTTTGCGCGCCATTCGCCGAAAATTCGTCTCACCTTGTGCGATGTCTCTGCGCCGGCGGTAGAAGCCAGCAGTGCAACACTTGCGGCCAACGGTGTTGAAGGTGAAGTCTTTGCCAGCAACGTCTTTTCCGAGGTGAAAGGTCGTTTTGATATGATCATCTCCAACCCGCCGTTCCACGATGGGATGCAAACCAGCCTGGATGCGGCGCAAACGCTCATTCGCGGCGCGGTGCGTCATCTTAACAGCGGCGGTGAATTGCGGATTGTAGCGAACGCCTTCCTGCCTTACCCGGATGTGCTGGATGAGACATTTGGCTTCCATGAAGTTATCGCGCAAACCGGGCGCTTCAAGGTGTATCGTGCCATTATGACCCGCCAGGCGAAGAAAGGTTAAGTATCTGGCACCTGTCGCCGCAAGCCTTGTGGGATGCGGCGTGAACGCCTTATTCAACCTACAAAACCTGTACGTTACCCGTAGGCCAGATAAGACGCGCCAGCGTCGCATCTGGCATCTGCACCCGCAAGCCGTGTCGGATGCGGCGTGAACGCCTTATCTGACCGACAAACGAATTATCCACAATCCGCTGATGGCCATTTTTCCAGCAATTACACATCTGGCGATAATTAACTATTGACGAAAAGCTGAAAACCACTAGAATGCGCCTCCGTGGTAGCAATTCTTTTTTAAGAATTGATGGTATGCGAAGGTGGCGGAATTGG
>NZ_RHJJ01000021.1:0-40107 GCF_004212225.1 Escherichia sp. E14V7 | reverse complement strand
TACCTCGTGGGCCGGAAAAGGCGTTCTCGCCGCATCCGGCAACCTATGCCTGATGCGACGCTGAAGCGTCTTATCATGCCTACACAGCACTGCCCCGTAGGCCGGATAAGGCGTTTACGCCGCATCCGGCATAAAAACACGCGCACTTTGTTACGGCTTCCCTATCGGGAGGCCGTTTTTTTGCCTTCATTCCTGTATTGGTTTTCATATTGTCGTTTTTGTGATCGTTATCTCGACATTTAAAAACAAATAATTTCATTATGTTTTGAAATCGAAAACAAACGACAGGATATGAAAGTGTACGTGGTATCGACAAAGCAGATGCTGAACAACGCGCAGCGCGGCGGTTATGCGGTTCCGGCATTCAATATTCACAATCTCGAAACGATGCAAGTAGTGGTGGAAACCGCTGCCAACCTGCAGGCACCGGTCATTATCGCTGGAACGCCCGGTACATTTACTCATGCTGGTACAGAAAATCTGTTGGCGCTGGTCAGTGCGATGGCGAAGCAATATCACCATCCATTGGCGATTCACCTCGACCATCACACTAATTTTGAAGATATAGCTCAGAAAGTCCGCTCCGGCGTGCGCTCGGTGATGATTGACGCTTCGCATCTGCCTTATGCGCAAAACATTGTTCGAGTCAAAGAAGTAGTGGATTTCTGCCATCGCTTTGATGTCAGCGTCGAAGCGGAGCTGGGGCAACTTGGCGGCCAGGAAGATGATGTGCAAGTCAATGAAGCTGATGCGTTGTACACCAATCCCGTTCAGGCGCGTGAATTTGCCGAGGCAACCGGCATTGATTCCCTGGCGGTCGCCATCGGCACGGCTCACGGTATGTACGCCAGCGCACCGGCGCTTGATTTTTCTCGACTGGAGAACATTCGCCAGTGGGTGAACTTACCGCTGGTGCTGCATGGCGCGTCAGGATTATCGACTAAGGATATTCAGCAAACCATCAAACTGGGGATATGCAAAATCAACGTTGCAACGGAGCTGAAAAATGCCTTCTCGCAGGCGTTAAAAAATTACCTGACCGAGCACCCGGAAGCGACCGATCCCCGGGATTATTTGCAGTCGGCTAAATCTGCAATGCGCGATGTGGTGAGCAAAGTGATTGCCGATTGTGGCTGCGAGGGCAGGGCATAACGCACCTGCCATTTAACAAGGAAAAAACATGAAAACGTTAATTGCCCGGCATAAAGCTGGTGAACATATCGGCATATGTTCAGTCTGTTCTGCACATCCGTTGGTTATCGAAGCGGCGCTGGCATTTGATCGCAACAGCACACGCAAAGTGCTGATTGAAGCAACGTCAAACCAGGTCAATCAATTTGGCGGTTATACCGGAATGACACCGGCGGACTTTCGCGAATTTGTTTTTGCGATTGCCGATAAAGTCGGATTTACACGTGAGCGTATTATTCTCGGCGGCGACCATTTGGGGCCGAACTGCTGGCAGCAGGAAAAGTCAGATGTGGCGATGGAAAAATCCATTGAGCTGGTAAAAGCATATGTTCGTGCGGGATTCAGTAAAATTCACCTTGATGCGTCAATGTCCTGCGCGGGGGATCCCATACCGTTAGCGCCAGAAACGGTTGCGGAACGAGCTGCTGTGCTTTGCTTTGCTGCGGAAAGTGTGGCGACAGATTGCCAGCGTGAGCAACTGAGCTATGTCATTGGCACCGAAGTTCCGGTTCCGGGCGGTGAGGCCAGCGCCATTCAGTCAGTACACATCACCCAGGTTGAAGATGCCGCCAATACTTTACGTACGCATCAAAAGGCCTTTATTGCCCGTGGTCTGGCTGAGGCGTTAACACGCGTGATTGCCATTGTGGTGCAGCCAGGCGTGGAATTTGATCACAGCAATATTATCCATTATCAGCCGCAAGAAGCGCAGGCGCTGGCTGAATGGATAATCAACACCAAAATGGTTTATGAAGCACATTCTACCGATTATCAGACCCGGACGGCTTATCGGGAATTAGTGCGCGATCACTTTGCCATATTGAAAGTCGGCCCGGCATTAACCTTTGCTTTACGCGAGGCGATATTTTCGCTGGCGCAAATTGAGCAGGAACTTATTGCCCCCGAAAATCGCAGCGGTTGCCTGGCGGTAATCGAAGAAGTGATGTTCGACGAACCGCAGTACTGGAAGAAATATTATCGTACGGGTTTTAACGATTCATTATTGGATATTCGTTATAGTCTTTCGGATCGTATTCGTTATTACTGGCCGCATAACCGGATTAAAAATAGCGTCGAAACGATGATGGCGAATCTGGAAGGTGTGGACATCCCACTGGGCATGATTAGTCAGTATCTTCCCAAACAATTTGAACGCATTCAGTCCGGGGAATTATCAGCAATACCGCATCAGCTGATTATGGATAAAATTTATGATGTTTTGCGTGCCTATTGGTACGGCTGTGCGGAATAAGGACGGCATATGACAAAGCTCTTTGTTCGTAGCGGGATTTCTTTTGTCGATCGAAGCGAAGTTTTAACCCATATCGGTAATGAGATGCTCGAGAAAGGTGTGGTTCATGATACCTGGCCACAGGCATTAATTGCCAGAGAGGCGGAATTTCCCACCGGGATAATGCTTGAGCAGCACGCCATTGCAATACCACATTGTGAGGCGATTCATGCTAAGTCGTCAGCCATTTATCTGTTAAGGCCAACGAATAAAGTTCATTTTCAGCAAGCGGATGATGATAACGAAGTGGCAGTATCGTTGGTTATTGCGTTAATTGTGGAAAATCCGCAGCAGCAATTGAAACTTTTACGCTGTTTATTTGGCAAGTTACAACAGCCCGATATCGTCGAGACACTAATCACTCTTCCTGAAACCCAGTTAAAGGAATATTTCACAAAGTATGTTTTAGATTCAGACGAATAAATCCCTCTGTAACAATAAAAAGGACTATTTATGAAACGCAAGATTATTGTCGCTTGCGGAGGCGCGGTTGCGACCTCTACGATGGCGGCGGAAGAAATTAAAGAGTTGTGTCAGAGTCATAATATTCCTGTTGAATTAATCCAGTGTCGGGTTAATGAAATAGAAACTTATATGGATGGCGTGCATTTGATATGCACCACTGCCAAAGTGGATCGTAGTTTTGGCGATATTCCGTTAGTTCACGGCATGCCTTTTATTTCTGGTGTCGGTATCGAAGCATTACAAAATAAAATTCTGACTATCTTACAGGGGTGACCTATGTTTTCAGAAGTCATGCGTTATATTCTCGACCTCGGCCCTACGGTCATGTTGCCGATTGTCATCATTATTTTTTCTAAAATATTAGGCATGAAGGCAGGCGATTGCTTTAAAGCGGGTCTGCATATCGGGATTGGCTTTGTTGGCATTGGCCTGGTGATTGGCTTAATGCTGGATTCCATTGGCCCGGCGGCGAAAGCGATGGCGGAAAATTTCGACCTGAATCTGCATGTGGTCGATGTCGGCTGGCCGGGATCATCTCCAATGACCTGGGCGTCGCAAATCGCGCTGGTGGCGATTCCGATTGCGATTCTGGTTAACGTGGCAATGCTACTGACCCGTATGACGCGGGTGGTGAATGTTGATATCTGGAATATCTGGCATATGACCTTCACCGGCGCGTTGCTGCATCTGGCCACCGGTTCATGGATGATTGGGATGGCGGGTGTGGTAATTCACGCGGCGTTTGTTTATAAGCTCGGCGACTGGTTTGCCCGCGATACCCGTGATTTCTTTGAGCTGGAAGGCATTGCTATTCCACACGGTACGTCGGCGTATCTGGGACCCATCGCGGTACTGGTGGATGCCATTATCGAGAAAATCCCTGGCGTTAACCGAATTAAATTTAGCGCCGACGATATTCAGCGCAAATTTGGTCCTTTTGGCGAACCTGTCACCGTGGGTTTTGTGATGGGGCTGATTATCGGCATACTCGCGGGTTACGATGTCAAAGGTGTATTGCAACTGGCGGTAAAAACGGCGGCAGTCATGCTGCTGATGCCACGGGTGATTAAACCCATCATGGATGGCTTAACACCTATTGCGAAGCAGGCTCGCAGCCGTTTGCAGGCGAAGTTCGGCGGTCAGGAGTTCCTGATTGGCCTTGATCCGGCATTGCTGCTGGGGCATACGGCGGTAGTATCGGCAAGCCTGATTTTTATCCCGCTCACCATTTTGATTGCGGTATGTGTCCCAGGTAATCAGGTGCTGCCGTTTGGCGATCTTGCAACTATTGGCTTCTTTGTGGCGATGGCAGTCGCCGTGCATCGTGGAAACCTGTTCCGCACCTTAATCTCGGGCGTCATCATCATGAGCATCACCCTGTGGATTGCGACGCAAACTATTGGTCTGCACACTCAACTGGCTGCCAATGCGGGCGCATTAAAAGCCGGAGGTATGGTAGCTTCGATGGATCAAGGCGGTTCTCCCATTACCTGGTTATTGATTCAGGTTTTCTCCCCGCAAAATATTCCCGGTTTCATTATTATCGGCGCCATTTATCTCACCGGTATTTTCATGACCTGGCGTAGAGCGCGCGGCTTTACCAAACAAGAGAAAGCCGCTATCGCAGAATAATTTTTACCTGAGGGGGAGAATATCCCCCTTAACAAATCAGGAGTTTTTATGAAATCAGTGGTGAATGATACTGATGGTATCGTGCGCGTTGCAGAAAGAGTTATTCCTGAAATTAATCATCAGGATGAGGTGCGGGTAAAAATTGCCAGCTCGGGGGTATGTGGTTCCGATTTACCCAGAATTTTTAAAAATGGTGCACATTATTATCCAATAACGTTAGGCCATGAATTTAGTGGCTATATTGATGCGGTGGGAACCGGTGTTGATGATTTACACCCTGGCGATGCAGTTGCCTGTGTGCCGTTATTACCCTGTTTTAATTGTCCGGAGTGTCTGAAAGGGTTTTATTCCCAGTGTGCGAAATATGATTTTATTGGCTCACGGCGTGATGGTGGATTTGCCGAATATATTGTCGTTAAGCGAAAAAATGTTTTTCCACTACCCGCGGATATGCCTATTGAGGATGGTGCTTTTATTGAACCGATTACCGTTGGTCTGCATGCTTTCCATTTAGCGCAAGGTTGCGAGAATAAAAACGTTATTATCATTGGTGCCGGAACCATTGGCCTGCTGGCAATTCAGTGCGCTGTCGCGCTGGGGGCAAAGAGTGTGACGGCTATCGACATTAGCCCAGAAAAACTGGGACTGGCAAAATCCTTCGGCGCTATGCAAACATTTAACAGTAGCGAAATGAGCGCGGCGCAAATGCAGAGCGTTTTACGCGAACTGCGCTTCAACCAGCTAATCCTCGAGACAGCAGGCGTACCGCAAACCGTCGAACTGGGGGTGGAAATCGCCGGACCTCACGCACAACTGGCACTGGTGGGAACGTTACATCAGGATCTGCATTTAACATCAGCGACATTTGGCAAAATATTGCGTAAAGAACTGACGGTTATCGGCAGTTGGATGAACTACTCCAGCCCGTGGCCTGGGCAGGAGTGGGAAACGGCGAGCCGGTTGCTGACAGAACGTAAGTTAAGCCTGGAGCCATTAATCGCTCACCGTGGAAGCTTTGAAAGCTTCGCCCAGGCGGTGCGTGACATTGCTCGCAATACCATGCTGGGTAAAGTGTTGCTCATTCCCTGAAACCGTGGGCCAGCGTGATGCTGGCCCGGTATTGTGCAAAACAGATCATTCACCAATGGTCCCCCTTCGTTTACACTAGTCACAATTGAATATGGGTAAATGACGATGAATTCATTCGAGCGAAGGAATAAGATCATCCAATTAGTGAATGAACAGGGAACCGTGCTTGTTCAGGATCTGGCGGGAATATTTGCTGCATCGGAAGCGACAATTCGAGCCGATTTGCGCTTTCTCGAACAAAAAGGCGTGGTCACGCGCTTTCATGGCGGTGCGGCAAAAATAATGTCCGGTAATAGTGAAACCGAGGCGCAGGAAGTCGGGTTTAAAGAGCGATTTCAGTTAGCCAGCGCACCGAAAAACAGAATTGCGCAGGCGGCAGTAAAAATGATCCACGAAGGTATGACGGTTATCCTCGACAGCGGAAGTACGACAATGCTTATCGCTGAAGGGTTAATGACTGCTAAAAATATCACGGTGATCACCAATAGCCTTCCTGCTGCATTTGCCCTTTCTGAAAATAAAGACATCACTTTGGTGGTTTGTGGTGGTACGGTGCGCCATAAAACGCGATCTATGCATGGTTCTATTGCTGAACGTTCCCTGCAGGATATTAATGCCGATTTAATGTTTGTGGGTGCTGATGGGATTGATGCGGTTAATGGTATTACGACCTTTAATGAAGGTTATTCCGTTAGCAGTGCTATGGTGACAGCGGCGAATAAAGTTATCGCAGTTCTCGACTCAACAAAATTTAACCGTCGTGGATTTAATCAGGTACTGCCAATCGAAAAAATCGATATTATTATTACCGATGATGCCGTATCAGAGGTCGATAAACTGGCATTGCAGAAGACTCGGGTGAAATTAATTACGGTGTAGTATTGTTCTGTAGGCCGGATAAGGTGTTTACACCGCATCCGGCATAACTGATTTTCCCTAATTCAAGAGAGAATAATTTGATTAACGCAATAACGGACAATCCGGTGGTAATCGACAACGCAGCGCCGCCGGAAGTATTTCAATATGAAAGTTTTGTCCACTCAACGGTTCGCCATCAAGATTAAAAGTGATTTCATGTGGTGCTTGTATATCGAACCACGCCGAAGCGCCTTCGATAATATTCGGGTTATCTTCGTCAGATTTTAATGTTGATACGAGGGCCGGAAGAATTTCATCTCCGGTAAAAATGCGCAGTTGCAGCAAGCCATCGTTAATTAACGCGTTCGGACACAATTGTTGACCGCCACCGGCCTGACGCCCGTTACCAATACCAATGACCAGGGCGTCACCTTGCCAGTGAAAGTTTTCACCGCGGATTTCACAACGGTCCGGTTGCAATGTATCCATGCGCATTAAGCCATGAATGATGTAAGAGACTCCCCCCAGCGCGGCTTTTAATTTTTCCGGTGTTTCGGTGGTGATGCGCGTACCAAACCCGCCCGTTGCCATATTGATAAAACAGGTGTGCCTGTTAACCTGCGCCATATCAATCGCAATAGCGTTACCAGCAATCGCCAGTTTCAACGCCTTATCCAGCGCATCAGGGATCCCCACGCTGGTGGCGAAATCATTCGCTGTACCTAGCGGCAAAATCCCCAAAGCAGGAATGTCATCGCCTTCACACTGAATCAACGCCGTGGAGACTTCATTAATGGTGCCATCACCACCGCCTGCTATCACCGTCGCGACGCTAAGTTGGCGCGCTTCAGTCACAAAACGCGCGGCATCACCTTTCTCCCAGGTGACCCGTACATGGATCGTTATTCCTTCCTCACGCAACAGCATAATCGCCTCGCGCAATGTTTCATTGTCAGCACTTTTGCCGTTAAGAATCAGCAAACTGGCGGGAAAATCGGCCATCGTCGTATGCCTTTATTATTGATCTTTAGAAAGTGTAGAGCAGAAAAGAGAAGGTGGAGTCAGAACAGGATGAAAGTCGTGGTGCAAAAAAATAAGCCTGCGTAAGGGAGATTACACAGGCTAAGGAGGTGGTTCCTGGTACAGCTAGCATTTTATGGGTTATGTTTTTCAGCGAAACGGATGATAACCTTAATAAATGCAGCTGTATGTGATCGGTTTCTAAGAATTTTCTATCTGGGGAAAATACTTGAAATTAATCACTTACCGTGCGGGTTACGCGTGGTTTCCCCAGAGAAATTACGCATCAGCAGCGCGTAGTTCAGTTCGAGATCCTGCGGGACCGGGATCCACACAGTATAACCATCGCCCGGCGCAACCGGCATCGCTTCGCCTTTGGCGTTTTCCATATGCTCAAGGGTAAAGTTGATATTGCCCTGTGGAGTCATCAGCTCAAGGCTGTCGCCAACGGAGAATTTGTTTTTAACCGCTACCGCCGCGAGGTCGCCTTTACGCTCACCGGTAAACTCACCAACAAACTGCTGGCGGTCAGAAACGGAATAACCGTATTCGTAGTTCTGATAATCATCATGCGTATGGCGACGCAGGAAACCTTCGGTATAGCCGCGATGCGCCAGACCTTCCAGCGTCTCCAGCAGGCTGGTGTCGAACGGTTTGCCCGCAGCGGCATCATCGATAGCTTTACGATAAACCTGCGCGGTGCGTGCACAATAGTAGAAAGATTTGGTGCGGCCTTCGATTTTCAGCGAATGCACGCCCATTTTGGTCAGGCGTTCAACGTGTGCGATAGCGCGCAGATCTTTCGAGTTCATGATGTAAGTGCCGTGTTCGTCTTCAAACGCGGTCATATACTCGCCCGGACGCTGGGCCTCTTCGATCATAAACACTTTGTCGGTTGGCGCGCCGATACCCAGCGTCGGTTCAACGTTTTGCACCGGAATCGGCTCGTATTTGTGTACGATGTTGCCGACGTCATCTTCTTTACCTTCCTGGACGTTGTACTCCCAGCGGCAGGCGTTGGTGCAGGTGCCCTGGTTCGGGTCGCGTTTGTTGATATAGCCAGAGAGCAGGCAGCGACCGGAGTAGGCCATGCACAGTGCGCCGTGAACGAAGATTTCGAGCTCCATATCTGGCACCTGATTGCGGGTCTCTTCAATCTCTTCCAGTGATAGTTCACGGGAGAGGATCACGCGGGTCAGGCCCATTTGCTGCCAGAATTTTACCGTCGCCCAGTTTACGGCGTTAGCCTGCACGGAAAGGTGGATCGGCATTTCAGGGAAGTGCTCACGCACCAGCATAATCAGCCCAGGATCGGACATAATCAGCGCATCCGGCCCCATTTCCACTACCGGTTTCAGGTCACGGATAAAGGTTTTCAGCTTAGCGTTGTGCGGCGCAATGTTGACCACGACATAAAACTTTTTCCCCAGCGCATGGGCTTCATTGATGCCGAGCTGAAGATTTTCGTGGTTGAATTCGTTATTGCGCACACGCAGGGAGTAACGCGGCTGGCCCGCATAAACAGCATCTGCGCCATAAGCGAAAGCGTAACGCATATTTTTCAGCGTTCCCGCCGGGGAAAGGAGTTCCGGTTTAAACATAATTCTCTCGTTCTGATGACAGGTCAGATCCGCTTCACCTGATGAAGCGGTTAGGGGAGTGTCCCCACTTTAAGGGCGGGCATTGTAGCGCAATCGGTGGGGATGGCTCCAGTGCAAATGTGAGGGGAGAAGTGGCAGAGAAGAGAGTACCTGCACGAAATCTTCATGTAGTGATAACAGAAAAAGTTGACGATATTGACCACTTTCCTGAATGCTCATCCTCTGATAATTGTGAATATATTTGCCGTCCTCTTGCAGCCTGAATTATTGAGGATGTAAAATAATGTTATTTATCTCAGTTATTCACTAGAATAAACTGCAAATATAAGACATAATTTTCAAAGTTTGTGACGTTGCCACTATTGAGTTTACGTTATTTTTTTTGAGTGGCTTACTTGAGTATGTACCTGCAACCATGATGATTTAGATAAAAATCTATATTCATTAATTATTTTCTTGAGTGATATAATAAACACGGATAGATGTTATGACTGGTAATATTCACCAAAATTATAATGCAAGGGATGTAATTAATGCCCCGGAAGTAAAAACAGCAATTTTGCAAAGAAGTCTGTGTCGCCAGGATAATGAGACCATCCAAAAATGGTTGCTGAACCATTTTTATCGATGGCTAATTAGTGACTTTCCAATGGCGCAACAAATTAACTCGCTTGCAGAATATTCACTGTTTAATAAAAATGATGATGTAATCCCGGAATGGCTGGTATCGAAGTTTAATAATGCCTCAGTATCAACTTCTACAGTTTATTATATCGAAACCGATCATCAACAAATATTAACCAAAGAACGGGAGTTGGTGGAATTTCTTTCCAGGAAATGTGGTACCCGTCTGGAATCAAAACTACAGCGCATAACCTGCTACGCCGCGTTCAGAATGCGTGAAGAAGAGCATGAAAAGATGCTTCAACGGCGCGAGAAAGGGTGGCAGCCGAGTGAACAAAATACCGTAAAGTTAATACTTGATGTGCCAGACGGAAAAATTGTTGAGTTTGATGCCAGTCATTTGAACCTTCGTCGTGAAATGGCTTATGAATCATGGCATATGCAACATTGCGTAGGCCAGTTTGATGATCGAAAAAATCTTACCGGTGGTTATGGCGAGTATTATGCAAATCAAATTGAGCAACATAAATTACGGTTATTCAGTTTGCGTGATAATAATAATATTCCTCATGTTACTATTGCTCTCAATGTTGTTGGCGATTCACTTGAAATTGATCAAATAAAAGGTAAGCAAAATCGTCATCCAGTTAAAAAATATGCGGACGATGTTTTGTCTCTTTTGCAGCTATTATCACCACAAGCAGTTCGACATAGTGATTGTGAAGGTATGGGTATTGTTTATGAAAATACATCTGAACATCAGGGGTGGAAATATATCACGGAAGTATATGAAACCAGTTTTTTACTAAGCGTACTACATAATAACTTTCATTTATTAGAACACTTTACAACTCCTTCAGTGGAGTTGCAGTGGTTACTGTTACACAGCGCACCTGATAAGTTACATTATCTTAATGCTATTGATCCTATAGTTGCTACTTCTGCGGAAATGTTATTACCTGGCGCTGAGTGGCATCCGCAATTCGCAGGTAAAAATATCAGTAGCATTCCCTTTGAAATAGAGAGTTTGACATTGCAGACATCTCATTACTTACCCCTGTCAGAGGTTAAAAAATAATGAGCCTTATCATTGTTCTCCTGGTCGCAATTTTTATTTTTATCTATAGATACAAAAAAAACAAACCACAAATCGATGCTTTTATTGCTAAAGAAAAAGAAAAGGATCTACTCAAGGACAAAAGACGAGCAACAAAGAGACGTAAGTGGGCATTAGCAATTGGTGATATAGTTGCTCGTCGTAATGGACTGCCAGTAAATGGCTTTACGTTAGATATAAAGTTGACTGATGATAAGCGTCAACAACTTGCACTTCAGGTTAAACAAGAGCTAGGAATAGAAACTTACAAAAGCAACGAAGATTTTCGTCAACAAATTGGCGTTATATTACAACGCTGGGCTACAGGGCTTGGTAATTCTCCACATGATTTTTACGAACAACTGGCAGCACAAGGCCTGGTCCTGGATGCGCTGGCGTTTGACTGTATGCGCACTGCTTTTTTAACTCGTTGCATCGCCGGTTTAGGCTGGTGCGATGAAAACCAGGCCTGGATAGTGTTATTACTGAATGCTCAAAGAGCACAAGATTGTTTCGCTTCATGGGAAGATTATGCCAATGCTTATGTTCGCGCCCGACAAAAATGGTTGATGATATACGATATACCCGTCGCCACTGCGAACCGTGATTTAAAGGAAGTCACTGCATGGTTGAAAGATCCATTCAGTAACTGGAAAAAATTGCCGTGGAATGAATTTAAAATTTTTGAACCTAATTAACAGGATATTTATGGAACAGGATGCTCGTTTACTCAGTGCAATGCACGAGATGTGTGACCAAAAAATGCCACTTAATACTCTTGAGAGAAAATGGCAAATCGCAAATATTCCTTATATGTTACGAGAAAAACGTTATCAGGAACTTGATGAAATTTATAACCAGGCATTACAGGAGAGTTTCACTTCTCGTCAGGCTGAAAAGCGCTATTTTTTATCCTGGACCCAAATGTGTAACCATTTTTATGATATGAACACGCTAGTTGATGCCGGAATAGAAGGTTTAAGACTCATTAAATCCTGGCAGCAAGCAAAACCTCATTCTACACATGCCTGGCTTGCCGAAGCACAATACTGGAATCATCGTGCATGGTTATATCGCAGTTATGGCTGGGCAAATGATACCACACATGCAATGTGGCTTTGTGCTGGTGCATGTAATGAACAAATGGTCATCGCTACTCTTAAAGCAATTGATTGTGACCCACGGCAATGGATGGCTGCATTACTTACCAGCACCAACTCAAAAGTATTTGGTCAGCCAGCCTGGCTGGCGGCACACCTTAACGGTGATAGTGTCGCAGGAATACCATTGATGATCGCACTGAAAAATTATCACCACCGCTCCCCGCAAGAAGTGGAAGCGTTGATGGCGTATTCTGGACTTTCGTTTGAGGATGCAATATTCCCCATTTTGCCTCGCCCCAATATACTTCCTGAGTATGATAACGATGGCGGGCAAAAATATTGGCTTTCAGTTTGCCTGACTATTTTCCCTCACACGTTTTATCCTTTTGTTGAATATATACCGTTTCGAATGCCACGCTGGGGTGGTTCGCATACAGAAATCTCCGAATTGCTGGATTCAGCAACCTGTAAGCACTTATCTACCGAAGAACATGAATATATGGATCTCTTACTTTGGTGGGATGATTACCGTGATGTCAGTATTGAGGACATTGCGGCCGAGGATCAACAAAATGCAATCGATTTAGCGGAGAACATTGCTCAGCACGCACAATTTCAGGAATGTCGCCATAATGCCCTGGAGTGGTTACTTGCCTGCTATAACAAACAGAACGATCACGATAAGTTATGGTGCTGTATACAGCGAGCGGTGATGGAAGATATGAAGCTCAATAATTATTACAGTGCGTACGCTATAAAGTTTGCATTAAGTCATTATCCAGATTCGTTCTGGATATATAATTTTATCTGTCGAAACTCACAGAATACGACTTATGCCACGCCTGTTATTTATAGGGGTTTTTTCCAGTATGCGGGTATTTTGGGTTTTGAAACAGATGAAGCGCTGGGCGACGCCTGGCTGGATAAAGCCACTGACATAAAATACAATCATAACTGGCGATCGGCAATTAAAGATTTAAATTGGTTTGGTTTTTCTGAGTATTTCATTCCGCTTGCGGAAATTGGTAAGCAACGAAATATTCCCGCTGCATTAAACTTAGTTGCTCTTGAATATTTGGATAAGGAAGACAATACAAAATTACCTTATGAACCATCTACTGCTTTGGAGTATTTGCAACGGGCACTTAAAATACTTCAAGATGACCTGAATTTCCATAATTCGGTATCTTACCCACTGGTAAAAAATTATGGTTATAGCGAACATCAACAAGATCTACAAAATATTTATTTTAGCATAGCTATCTGCTACCAGTTGCTAAATAAACAAGAAGTTTCAAAGGAAATACGGGAAATTTATGAAAGGAATCTCCTTGATTATTTATATCTGGCTCATGAAGCTGGACATGAAAAAGCATGGGGGCTTTTTTTACTTAATATCTTTGAGGTGAAAGATCTCTCACTTGCTCATTTTCACCTCCAACAGGTACAAGAAGAAGCGAATAAAGGTACGCTCGAAGCAATGATTACCTTGTCACGTCTTTATGGTAACAAAGAAGATGAAAAACTGTTTGACATGAAACTCAGTACGCGCTGGGCACATTTTGCCGAGTCTTTATATCCAGATAACGAAATTATTGCAGATTGCCTTTATCATCTCCATTTCTCTAGCCTGTGGAAACGCTGTCGTTATGCCTGGTATACCTTTCGTATTCCGGCTAGCGAGTTACCCGGCCAGGTTAACAGTATGGTGTAAGGTTTATCCTGAAAATTGTTAAATGTGTAATATTAGCCCCATTATGAGAAGATACAAACAATGCTGATGTTAAAAAAGGGATGATGCTGGTGGGGCTGATATTATTTTCTTTACCCGCCAATGCCGGGTATACGCTGGAGGAAACAGCCAGAAAGATGATTATCGGCTTTCAGCAAGAAGATGCTCAATTAATCAACTCGTTAATTGATAAAAAAACGGGTTTGTATGTTCTCTTCCAGCGTGGTGCTTCGATGGATGTCGAAAATTTTAAATCAATTGATTTTAAAAAGCCTGTTTCCGAGTATTTTCCGTGGCCTTCGGCAGGGGAACATATTCCGCGAGATGAAGAGTTTGATTAGAAAACTATCCCGGAATTTGACTGTGAACGTGGCTGGAATAAGCGCGGATATTTTATTAGCAACGGTGATACACACCATAAAGTCAGCCGTAGTTTGGTCTTTACGCAGATGTTTGGTTCACCGCAAAATACTATTTCTGATGCACAAGTTGCCGTAGCGCGTCGAATGGAGTACGGGGCCGTACGTGTGGTCGCTGCACCAGAAAAAGGTAGCGATGGACTGGTGTTTTATTTAAGCCAACTTTATGGTTATGACAGTGACTGGTATCTTACGGTGGTAGATCAGATTGGGGATTGCGGGGTGTGATAATTTTTGATACTGAAACTTATCTACTCATCATTTAATGGCACAGATTAATCCTGAAAATCAATAAGCCAATGTTTATTAGAAATAAAGCCGGGCGCGTCATCCGCGCCCGGCACAATGATTAAGTCTTATCTTTTACCGTCTGGCTTACGCCATTGGTTTTTACAGAGGCAATTCCGACTTCGCGTGATTGAGCGGTAGCATACATCTGGCTGGAGCCAATTATCTGATGATTGGCAGCTTTCAGATTGAAATAAAACTTGCCGTTGCTCGCCGTCTTTTTCTCATAGCGTTCATCCTGCGGACTGTTGCTTTGTACCGAGGCGATGCCCTTTTCCGCAGAGGCTTTTGAGGCATACAATTCGCTTGTGAGAATGATTTCTCCGTTTCCCGCTTTTAACACAAAACGGAACTGATTATCACTGCTCTTATTAAGTTCAAACCAACCAGCCATATTGACTCCTTGCTTGAAATTGCGTATCGAAAACAGTATGTAACCATTTAAGTATGGGTGATATTCAGGTGGTTGCCAATCAGGGGAATACCCTCTAATGCATGGGGGAGATTACTGATAAATATGCTGAAATCTGAATACGAGCACGGCTTTATCCCTCTCTTTTTCAGAGAGGGTAATAATACTCAGTGGGCGACGGAACGGTCCGCGTTGTAGTTTGAGACTGCCATTAAAAGGAACAGGCTAAACAATACGGCAGGCGTCAGCTTCCCAACGGTAACCGACGCCGTAAACGGCGCGGATAAATGACTGTTCGGCGTCGAGAGATTCCAGTTTGCGGCGCAGGTTTTTAATGTGGCTGTCGATAGTTCGGTCGGTTACCACGCGGTAGTCGTCGTAAAGATGATTGAGCAATTGCTCGCGGGAGAATACTTTACCCGGTTCATGGGAGAGCGTTTTCAGCAGACGAAATTCCGCAGGCGTCAGGTCAAGCATTTTGCCACGCCATGAAGCCTGAAAACGACCTTCGTCGATAATCAACGGGCTTTCAGCATCCTGTTGCTGCAACTCGCGCTGCGGTTTGCAGCGGCGCAAAATGGTTTTGACGCGCGCCACTACTTCACGCGGGCTGTACGGCTTGCAAATATAGTCATCAGCACCAATTTCCAGCCCCAGCAGGCGATCGATCTCTTCGATTTTCGCCGTCACCATCACAATTGGGACATCGGAAAAACGACGAATTTCCCGGCACAGCGTCAGACCATCGGTGCCTGGCAACATCAGATCCAACAGGATCAGATCCGGCGGCGTCTGGCGCACGTACGGCAATACCTGATCGCCGTGGCTGATAAGTATTGGCGCGTAGCTCGCGGCACGCAGATAATCAATGAGCAACTGCCCCAGCTTGGGTTCATCTTCCACGATTAAAATACGCGGCGTGTTTTCGTCGATGGGTAACTCGGTCATGCTTCTCCCTGTAAATCTCGTTCCAGCGGTAACTCTACTGTAATGCTTAGCCCGCCAAAAGGCGAATGGGCGGCAAGAATGCGGCCATTATGCGCCTCAACGATGTTAACGCAAATCGCCAGCCCCAGCCCGGAACCGCCGCTGGCACGGTTGCGGGAACCTTCGGTGCGATAAAAACGCTCAAACAGTTTTTGCAGCTGATCATCACTGACGCCCGGCGCGCTGTCGGCAAAGGTCAGGCGCACCGTTTTATCGTGCTGCTCGGCAGAGATTTTCAGGCTGCCGCCGCTGTCGGTGTAGCGCAGGCTGTTTTCCAGTAAATTATTGAACAACTGCATTAAACGGTCGCGATCGCCAAATACGGTAATGCTGTCTGGCAGGGAAAATTGCAGTTTCAGGCCACGGCTGGCGAATCGTTCGCGAAATGCGCCGCCCGCCACTTCCAGCAGTGGGATCAAATCTACCGGTGCTTTTTGATAGGCGAGAGCGCCTTCATCAGACATCGACAACTGATGGAGATCGTCAACCAGTTTCGTCAGTGTGCCGACCTCCGCCTGTAAAGATGCCACCGTCTCCGGCGTGAATTTACGCACGCCATCCTGAATGGCTTCCAGTTCACCGCGCAGCACCGCTAATGGCGTACGCAGTTCGTGAGAAATATCGGCCATAAAATCGCGGCGCATTTGCTGGTTTTTCTCCAGCGTGCTGGCGAGCTGGTTGAAGTCTTGTGCCAGTTTCCCCAGTTCATCTTCGCTGGTGGGCGTCACGCGAGTGGTGAAATCGCCCGCCGCCAGTTTGTGCGTGCCGTCAACTAACCGTTTTACCGGTGCCAGCAAACCGCGTGCCAGTGGAAATGTCGCCAGCGCCGCTAATAAAGTAGATAACGCCACAATCAGCCAGCTGGTTTGCCGCTGTTGCTTGTCAAAATTGATATCGGTATTGCGCGTCAGGCGCTCAACGGGGGAAGCGATCACCGCGCCGACTTCCACACCATTGACCAGAATGGGCCGCCGTGTGCCGTCCGGTGGAATGGGGGCGCGTGGGCCAACCAGCACTTTGTTATTTTGATCGACCACCCAGAACTGGGTACGCCAGCCATGTGGTGGCATACCGGGGCCGGGCTTATCGTCGTTGCTATCGTGTTCAAGCGAACGCAGGATCTGAAATACGAAGCGATCGTTATTACGCAGAAAGCGCCAGTTACCGTGCTGGGCGTATTGCTCGCCAAGCGCGTCGCCAAGCATTTGCAGCCGTTGCTCATTACCATGCTTGATGTAATCAATGAAACCACGCTCAAAACTAATACGTACCGCCCAGTGCATTGTGATCAGCAAGACGATGCAGGTGGCGAAGATCGCCAGAAACAGTTTGCCGGTAATACCGGGCCGCCAGAACTTCATTCAGTGCTCCTTTTGCGCCGCGAAATAGCTACATTTTGATGCGTATCGTTCGGCACTCTGGCAAAGATGAACGCCGGAAGGGCGATAAGAAACGCCATACTAAGCCAGGTGTACATAAAGACAGTTTGTGTAGTGCCGCTGTCGACGCTGACATGCTGCGAACCAAAAAGCCCCAGCAACAGCCCGGCGATGGTGACCCCGATACTCATCGACAATTGCATAATCATCGACAGCAGACTGTTGCCGCTGCTCGCCAGATTGTCCGGGAGATCTTTCAGCGTCAGGGTGTTCATGGAGGAGAAACGGGTCGAGTTGACCATCCCTTGTAAAAACAGGACGAACGGCAAAACGTAGTACCAGCCCAACAGAGCGGTAGTCATAAACAACAGGGTGACCAGCGACAGACCCAGCGTGGTCGCTACCAGTACCCGACGATAACCAAAGCGATTCACCACCTGTACCACAATTCGCTTCATTCCCATGCTGCCAAGCACCATCGGGATCATCATCAGTCCGGCATGAAAAGGCGAGAAACCAAGGCCAATTTGCAGGAAAACCGGCGTCATAAAGGGCAACATGCCGCTACCGATACGTCCGGCAAAGCTCCCCGCCAGGCCCAGCGAAAAGGTACGAGTGCGGAACAGTTTCAGACTGAAAAGAGCGCGATGGTTATTTCTGGCGTGCAGCAGATAAAGCACCAGTGCCACCACACCAACCGCTACCAGCACGGCGATGGTTAGCGGCGACAGTCCTGTACCTTTACTGCCGTCCAGCGCCAGCGTTAATACCGCCATGCCAACCGCCAGCAATAAAAAGCCGGAGAGATCGAAGCGCCGCGTCTGCATGGTGTAGTTCGGCATTAACATCAGTGTGGCGATCGCACCGATAATTCCCACTGGAATGTTGATCAAAAAGATCCAGTGCCACGACGCGTACTCCACCAGCAGGCCGCCGAGCGCCGGACCCAATAGTGGGCCGACCTGACCGGGTAACGTGACAAAGGTCATCGCCGCCATATATTGCTCGCGCGGTACGATTTTCATCACCGTCAACCTGCCGACCGGCACCATCATCGCACCGCCAACGCCCTGTAACGCGCGTGCCAGCAACAGTTCGTTCAGCGTGCCGGAAAGCGCGCAAAACAGTGAACCGAGAGTAAACAGCACGATGGCGGTAAAGAAAATATTGCGCACGCCGACTTTGTCCGCCAGCCAGCCGCTGGCGGGCAGCATCACCGCCACGGTCAGCACATAAGAGACAATGACCATGTGCATATGCAGCGGACTTTCCCCGAGGCTTTGCGCCATTGAGGGAAGGGCGGTGTTTACGATGGTGGTGTCCAGCGACTGCATAAAGAAGCCGAAAGCCACAATCCACAATTGCCAGCGGGTGCTGTCGGGAAGATCTGTCATTTACTCGGTTACCGTTTGTTTAGGTTTACGCGAAAAACGCAGCCGCAGACGGTCGAAAAAGAGATACACCACCGGCGTGGTATACAGCGTCAGAAGCTGGCTCATTACCAGACCGCCGACAATGGTGATCCCCAGGGGTTGCCGCAGCTCCGAGCCGTCACCGCCCGACAATACCAGCGGCAGCGCACCAAACAGTGCTGCCAGGGTGGTCATCATAATCGGGCGAAAACGCAGCAGACAGGCCTGGAAAATAGCTTCCTGCGGCGTCAGGTTACCGTGCCGTTGGGCTTCAAGCGCAAAATCGACCATCATAATGGCGTTTTTCTTCACGATGCCGATTAATAGCATGATCCCTATCAGGGCGATTAGGCTGAACGGGGCATTGAACAGCTCCAGCGCCAGCAACGCCCCGACGCCCGCCGAGGGCAGGGTGGAGAGAATCGTCAGCGGATGTACGTAACTCTCGTAAAGGATACCCAGCACGATATACACCGTGGCGATGGCGGCGATAATCAGGATCACCTGTGAGTTCATCGTCTCCTGGAACACCTGCGCTGTTCCGGCAAAACTGCCGCGCACGGTCGAAGGCACACCAAGCTGGGTCATTGCGCGATCGATCGCCGCACTGGCGTCCGAGAGCGATTTTCCGGTCGGCAGGTTGAACGAGATGGTCGACGCTGCCGATAATCCCTGATGATTCACCGACAGCGGAGCGTTCGCCGGTTGCCATTTAGCGAAATACGACAGCGGGATCGCTTTGCCTTCGTTATTGATAACGAACATTTTTTCCAGCGCGCTGATGTCCTGGGTATAGCGCGGATCCACTTCCATCACCACTTTGTATTGGTTCATCGGCTGGTAAATGGTCGAGATTTGCCGCTGACCGAAGGCGTTATTTAACAGACTGTTGGCGGCCTGTACGTCGATTCCCAGCCGCGCCATGGTGTCGCGGTCGTAAACCAGATTCATCTCCGCGCCGTTGTCCTGCTGATCGGAGTTCACGTCCGCCAGTTCCGGCAACGTTGCCAGTTTTTTGCGAATTTTCGGCTCCCATTCGCGCAATGCCGCCAGGTCATCGGACAGCAACGTGTACTGGTAACTGGCGTTCGACTGACGTCCGCCAACGCGAATATCCTGTACCGCCATCAGGAACAGATTCGCTCCTGGCTCTTTTGCGAGCTTCACGCGCAAACGGTCGATAATTTGCTGCGCCGTTTCGCTGCGTTCATCGCGTGGCTTGAGAGTGATAAACATCATCCCGCTGTTCACCCGCGAACCGCCGGTAAAGCCGGTGACATTATCCACTGCCGGATCGTCACGGATAATTTTCATGAAATCCTGCAACTTACCGCGCATTGCCTGAAACGAAATACTCTGATCCGCCTGTATCCCGCCCATCAACACGCCAGTGTCCTGCTCAGGGAAGAAGGTTTTCGGGATCGAGATATACAGCCAGATATTGAGCGCGATAGTACCAAGCAGCACCACGCCCACCAGACGGGTATGATTGAGCACCCATTTCAGCGACTTGCCGTAGCCTTGTTGCAGGGCTACCAACATGCGACCAAAACCACGTAGTCGCTTTTGCTCGCGCGGCTTGCTGGCTTTTAGCATCCAGCCGCACATCATCGGCGTTAGCGTCAGGGAAACCAGCAACGAAATACCAATGGCGACAGAAAGCGTCACGGCAAACTCGCGTAACAGGCGGCCCGGCAATCCGCCCATCAACAGCAGCGGCAGGAACACCGCCACCAGTGACAGACTCATCGACAGCACCGTAAAGCCGACTTCGCGAGTGCCTTGTAGCGCGGCCTGTAGCGGTTTCATCCCCGCTTCCAGATGACGGGCAATGTTTTCCAGCACCACGATGGCGTCATCCACCACGAAACCAGTAGCAATGGTGAGCGCCATTAACGACAGGTTATTGAGACTGAATCCGCACAGGTACATCGCCGCAAACGTACCAATCAGCGAAACCGGCACGGCAACGGCGGGAATAATAGTGGCGCGACCCGAGCGCAGGAATAAAAAGACCACCAGAATCACCAGCGCCACCGAGATAATCAGCGTTTGCTCGACTTCTTCCAGCGAGGCGCGAATGGTGGGGGAGCGATCCTGGGCAATTTGCAGATCAATCGCCGCCGGAATGGTCTCCTGCAACTCCGGTAATTTTGCCCGGATGCTGTCAACCGTCTGGATAATATTGGCTTCCGGCAGCTTGCGGATCATCAGCAAAATAGCCGGTTTGGCGTTGGTCATCCCGGCGTTGCGCACATCCTGCACCGAGTCTGTCACCGTCGCCACATCACCCAGACGAACCGCGCCGCCGTTGTTGTAATGAATAATCAACGGCTGATATTCAGCGGCGGTTTTTAGCTCATCATTGGTCTGGATCTGCCAGCGGTGAGTGCCATCTTCCAGCGCCCCCTGCGGTTTACGCACGTTGGCATTGCTGATGGCAGTGCGTACGTCGTCCAGCGACACGCCCTGATTAAACAGCGCCTGCGGATTCAGCCCGACGCGTACGGCGGGCAGTGAGCTGCCGCCAACATCGACATCACCGACACCGTCGATTTGCGCAATCGTCGGAGCCAGCTGCGTCGAGGCGAAATCGTACAGTTCACCCTGCGAATAAGTATCGGATGTCAGCGTCAGGATCATAATTGGCGCATCCGACGGGTTCGCTTTGCGATAGGTCGGACGGCTGGGCATCCCACTGGGCAGCAAACTTTGTGCAGCGTTGATCGCCGCCTGCACATCACGCGCTGCGCCGTTGATATCCCGGTCAAAATCAAACTGCAAAATAATGCGCGTGCTGCCGAGCGAACTACTGGAGGTCATTTCACTAACCCCGGCAATGCGCCCAAGTGAGCGCTCCAGCGGTGTGGCAACGGAAGACGCCATTGTTTCTGGTGACGCACCGGGCAGCGAGGCGCTGACCATAATCACCGGAAAATCGACCTGCGGCAGCGGGGCCACTGGCAGCATACGGAAACCCAGTATGCCGCACAGGGTAATGGCAACCGACAGTAAAATCGTCGCCACCGGGCGGTAAATGAAGAGGGCAAAAAACTTCACTTACGCCTCCTCTTCATGACGAGCAAAGCGGCTTTTGGTCCACAATGCCAGGCGGTCGAACAGCAGATAAATCACCGGCGTGGTAAACAGCGTCAGCACCTGGCTGACAACCAGACCGCCGACCATGCCGATACCTAACGGACGACGCAGTTCCGCGCCGACCCCGGTACTCAACATCAGCGGCAGCGCGCCAAGCAGTGCCGCCAGAGTGGTCATCAGGATCGGACGAAAACGCAACAGACAAGCCTGGTAGATTGCATCGCGCGGCGACATGCCTTGCTCGCGCTCAGCAGCCAGCGCGAAGTCGATCATCATGATGGCGTTCTTCTTCACGATACCGATCAGCAAAATAATGCCGATAATGGCAATCACATCCAGTTCGCTACCGGCAATCATTAACGCCAGCAGTGCGCCGACCCCTGCGGTGGGTAGCGTCGAGAGAATGGTGATCGGGTGAATAAAGCTCTCGTACAGAATGCCGAGCACGATATACATCGCCACCACCGCCGCGACAATCAGCCAGACAGTGCTGCCCAGCGCCGACTGGAAGGCGAGGGTGCTGCCCTGGAACTGCGTGGTGATATCCACCGGTAGATTCAGCGTCTTTTCGGTGTCCATAATCGCCTGCACCGCATCGCCCAGCGAATAGTTATCCGGCACGTTAAAGGAGATGGTCGTTACCGGGAACTGATCCAGATGGTTGATGGATAGCGGCGCAAAACGCTGCTCAATTTTAGCAATTGAGCTTAGCGGCACCACGCCGCCGTCGCTGCTGGTCAGGCGAATGGTATCCAGCGCCGCAAGCCCAGGAGTATTTTCGGTGTTGTGCTCCAGCACTACGCGATACTGGTTAGCTTGAGTATAAATAGTGGAAATCAGTCGCTGACCAAACGCGTTGTACAGGGCGTTATCGACATCCGCCATGCTGATCCCCAGACGGCTGGCGCTGTCGCGATCAACATTGACATACGCCACCAGCCCTTTGTCCTGCCAGTCGCTGGAGACATCAGAAAGCTGTGGCAGCTGCTGGAGTTTTTCCATCAACTGTGGCACCCAGGTACTGAGCGCATCCAGTGAGGTGGCCTGCAAGGTAAACTGGTACTGGGTGCGGCTGACCTGAGTATCAATAGTCAGATCCTGCGTTGGTTGCAGGAAGAGATCGACGCCCGGCACTTTATCTACCGCCGTTTGCAGACGGGCGATGACTTTTTGCACTCGGTCATCACGTTCATCCAACGGTTTGAGGTTGATTTGTAAACGTGCACTGTTCAGCGACGGGTTAGTGCCATCAACGCCAACAAATGAGGTCAGGCTTTGCACTGCCGGATCCTGCAAAATCACGTCCGCGACCTGGCGTTGTCGCTGGGCCATATTGGCAAAGGAGCTGGATTGCGGCGCCTGCAGGGTGCCCTGAATAATGCTGTTGTCCTGCACCGGGAAGAAGCCTTTCGGAATGAACACCCACAATAGAACGCTAAGCAGCAGCGTGCTGAGCGCCACGCTTAAGGTCAGCCACGGATGATTCAGCACTTTCGCCAGTCCACGACCATAGGCGGCGATTATCCTGTCGAACATTTTCTCCGAGGCACGGGAGAAGCGGTTCTGTTTACGCAACGACTCCTGGCTGAGCATCCGTGCGCACATCATCGGTGTCAGGGTCAGCGACACCACGGCTGAGATCAAAATCGCGACTGCCAGAGTAATGGCAAATTCGCGGAACAGTCGCCCGACGATATCGCCCATAAACAGCAGTGGGATCAACACCGCAATCAGTGAGAAGGTCAGCGAGATAATGGTAAAGCCGATTTCGCCTGCGCCCTTGAGCGCCGCCGCCAACGGTTTTTCGCCTTTTTCGATATAGCGGGAAATATTTTCGATCACCACGATAGCGTCATCGACCACGAATCCGGTGGCGATAGTTAACGCCATCAGCGTCAGGTTATTGATTGAAAAATCGAGAAACACCATGACCGCGAAGGTGCCGATTAACGACAGCGGCACCGCGACGCCGGGAATGATGGTCGCCGGAATATTACGCAAAAACAGGTAGATAATCATGACTACCAGCGCGATAGCCATCATCAATTCAAACTGAGTATCATCGACGGATGCGCGGATATTGGTGGTACGGTCAGAAAGTACCGTCACCTTCACCGATTTCGGCAGACTCTCGGTGAGCTGTGGCAGCATCTGCCGGATGCTGTCGGCGGTGGAGATAATGTTAGCACCGGGCTGGCGCTGAACATTCATCACAATGGCCTGTTCTTTGTTCGCCCACGCGCCGAGCCAGCTGTTTTCTGCACCTTGCTCTACAGTTGCGACATCGCCCAGACGAATCGGCGCGCCGTTCTGGTAGGCGATGATTAGCTGGCGATACTCTTCGGCGGATTGCATCTGGTCGTTAGCGGAAAGCGTGACCGCACGGGAAGGGCCGTCGAGGCTACCTTTTGCCGAGTTAACGTTAGCGCCGGTAATGGCGGTGCGCACGGTTTCGCTGGTCAGGCCGAGGGCGGCAATCGCCTGGGCGTTAAGTTTGACGCGAACAGCCGGACGCTGACCGCCGGAAAGTGTCACCAGTCCGACGCCGGAAATCTGCGAGATTTTCTGCGCGACGCGGGTTTCCACCATATCTTCTACCTGGGTCATCGGCATGGCGGTTGAGGTGACGGCGAGCGTCATGATCGGCGGATCTGCCGGGTTCACTTTGCTGTAAACCGGCGGGTTAGGCAGATCGCTCGGCAACAAGTTGGTCGCAGCGTTAATCGCGGCCTGCACTTCCTGCTCGGCGACATCCAGCGGTAAGGTTAGCTGGAACTGTAAAGTGATAACTGACGCACCGCCGGAACTTTGTGATGACATTTGTTTCAGGCCGGACATCTGCCCGAACTGGCGTTCGAGCGGCGCGGTAACGGCAGAGGTCATGACATCCGGGCTCGCACCTGGGTAGAGCGTGACCACCTGAATGGTCGGATAATCCACTTCCGGCAGCGCCGAAACGGGCAGGGCGCGATAACCGATAATCCCGGCGAGTAAGATCGCCACCATCAGCAGCGTGGTGGCGACAGGACGCATAATAAACAGGCGCGACGGGCCGCCTGTGCTGCTCGGGGGTAACACCTGCATCAGGAGCGTGCTCCTTTTTTCGCGTATTCGCGGCTGGTGGCTTTCTCTTCCGGAGTAGTGGCGCTCTGGGCTTCCACGACTTCCACTTTCGCCCCTTCGGTCAGGCGATCAATGCCATCCGTCACTACGCGATCGCCTGCAGAAATACCTGCGCGGATCACCACTTTCTGACTGTCCTGAATGCCCGGCGTCACCAGATGTTTGCTGACTTTGTTTTCGCTATTCAGTACCCAGACAAAATGGCCTTCGTTGCCCATTTGCAGGGCGGCGGTGGGGATCACCACGGCGTTTTGTTCGGTGTCGACTAACATGCGCGCGTTAACAAACTGATTAGGAAACAGCGCATCATCCTGATTATTAAAGCGTGCTTTCACTTTAATCGTACCGGTAGTGGCATCGATTTGGTTATCGAGACTTAACAGCGTGCCTTCACTTAATTTCTTCGAGTTGGTTCGATCCCAGGCTTCAACCACCAGTGGTTTTCCGGCTTTTTGTGCCTGCACAACGGTAGCGATATCGCTTTCCGGCAGGGTAAAGACTAAATCGATAGGATGCGTCTGAGTGATCACCACAATCCCGGTGGTGTCGCCACTGGAGATTTGGTTACCAACATCAACCTGCTTGAGACCAACACGACCATCGACTGGTGCAGTAATCCGGCTCCAGTCGAGTTGTAGTTGTGCGCTGGCGACGCTTGCTTCATCAGCCTTAATGGTGCCTTCGGTTTCACTGACCAGCGCCTGTTGGGCATCCAGTTCCTGACGGGAAACGAGATTGGTTTTTGCCAGTTGTTGATAACGCGCCAGGTCACGGCGGGCGTTGGCAAGCGTGGCTTTATCTTTTGCCAGTTGGCCCTGGGCTTGTGCTAATGCAACTTTGAACTGGCTGGGGTCAATTTCTGCCAGCAAATCGCCTGCTTTGACCTGCTGGCCTTCCTGGAAATGTAACGCCATCAGTTGACCATCTACGCGACTGCGCACCGTAACGGTGTTAGCAGCGGTAATCGTACCAAGCCCGGTGAGGTAACGCGGAACTGCCTGTTCTACGGCGGTCGCCGCCTGAACCGGGGCTAATGGGCCGGAACGCATACCACGGCGACCACCCGCAGGCGATTGCTGTGCTTGTTTCGTCGCACCTGGTGCTGCGCTCTGGGATTCATTGCGGCCTTGCCAGAACCAGAATGCGGCGATGGCGGCGATAACCACCACGATTACGATTACCCAACGGGATTTATAACTGCCTTTCATCGTTAAGAGTTTCTCTTCCTGAAACGTTTCGCGGAATGATACTAGTGTAGCCAGCCAATAAGGGCGAAAAATGGAGGAATTATGAAACAGTTTCGGGAATCGTCTGAATGACGGTGCGCTTTGCGAGCATGCATCCAGTAATGACACAGGAAACTATTTTATTCGCAGGTTAGCGATAGACTGCGTACATGGCAATAAGGAGGTAACCCGACGATTTCAGCGGGACGCTGAAACGGGAAAGCCCCTCCCGAGGAAGGGGCCTTAAATAAGGAAAGGGTCATGATGAAGATACTCATCATCGTGGTGCTCTTAGTGATTAGCTTACCGGCTTACTAAGACTACCAGGGCGGGGGAAACCCCGCTCTACCCTCACTCCTGAAAGTATGCCTTCACTGTCAGATTGTCAATCCGCAGACTTTGCAGTCTGCGATCCTGCCAGCAAATATTCTTTGCGAGTCGTTACGCAATAATCACACTTGAAACTATTTTATCCGCGAGTCAGCGATAGACTGCATACAGGGCGAAAGGAGGTAAGCCGAAGATTTCAGCGGGACGCTGAAACGGGAAAGCCCCTCCCGAGGAAGGGGCCTTAAATAAGGAAAGGGTCATGATGAAGCTACTCATCATCGTGGTGCTCTTAGTGATTAGCTACCCAGCATACTAAGACTACCAGGGCGGGGGAAACCCCGCTCTACCCTCATTCCTGAAAGTATGCCTTCACGGTCAGATTGTCAATCCGCAGACTTTGCAGTCTGCGATCCTGCCGGCAAATATTCTTTGCGAGACGTTACGCAATAATCACATGGGAAACTATTTTGTTCACGCGTTAGCGATAGACTACGTGCATGGCGAAAGGAGGTAAGCCGACGATTTCAGCGGGATGCTGAAACGGGATACCCTCTCCCGGAGAAGAGGGGTTAAAAAAGGAAAGGGTTATGATGAAGCACGTCATCATACTGGTGATACTCTTAGTGATTAGCTTCCAGGCTTACTAAGAACACCAGGGGGAGGGGGAAACCTCTCCCTAACCCTCACTCCTGAAATTATGTCACTCCGCCCTTAGTGTCAATCGACGGCTCTCCGTTCTTGCGAGGCGAATAGCAAAATTATCTACGCCGCCGGGCCTAATTCTGAAAGTTTCTTCGTTTGCTCTTCTTTCATTATTGCAGTCGGTATGATACCGGACCTCAATAATTCTCTAAGAAAGGATTTCTTATGAGCGAACAAATCACGTTTGCCACCAGCGATTTTGCCAGTAACCCGGAACCACGTTGCCCCTGCATTTTGCTGCTGGATGTTTCTGGCTCGATGAGCGGCAGACCCATTAATGAACTTAACGCCGGATTGGTTACCTTTCGCGATGAGCTGCTTGCCGATCCGCTGGCTTTAAAAAGAGTGGAACTCGGCATTGTGACGTTCGGCCCGGTGCATGTGGAACAACCCTTTACCAGCGCCGCTAATTTTTTCCCACCTATCCTGTTTGCTCAGGGCGATACGCCAATGGGCGCCGCCATTACCAAAGCCCTGGATATGGTTGAAGAGCGGAAACGTGAGTACCGCGCAAATGGCATTTCGTATTATCGTCCGTGGATTTTCCTGATCACCGATGGCGCACCAACCGACGAGTGGCAGAGTGCCGCCAACAAAGTGTTTCAGGGGGAAGAAGATAAGAAGTTTGCCTTCTTTTCTATCGGTGTTCAGGGGGCGAATATGAAGACGCTGGCCCAAATCAGCGTCCGTCAGCCTTTGCCATTGCAGGGATTACAATTCCGTGAACTGTTTAGCTGGTTATCCAGTTCGTTACGTTCGGTTTCCCGCTCCACGCCGGGAACGGAAGTTGTACTGGAAGCACCAAAAGGCTGGACGTCAGTGTGACCTGGCGTCTGGTTTATGCATCAGCCGTTGGAACGTCGCACATCAGCGCGGACTTGCCTTGCCAGGATGCCTGCCAGATGCAGGTTGCCTGGTTAAACGACCAGCAACCATTACTGGTGATGTTTCTTGCTGATGGTGCGGGAAGCGTCTCGCAGGGGGGCGAAGGCGCGATGCTCGCCGTCAATGAAGCGATGGCTTATATGTCGCAAAAAGTGCAGGGTGGGGAATTGGGGCTCAATGATGTCCTCGCTACGGATATTGTGCTGGCCGTTCGTCAGCGACTTTTTGCCGAGGCGGAAGCCAAAGAATTAGCAGTTCGCGATTTTGCCTGCACGTTTTTGGGATTGATTTCATCGGCTAATGGCACCTTGATTATGCAGATTGGCGATGGCGGCGTGGTGGTAGATTTTGGTCATGGTCTGCAATTGCCGCTTACGCCGATGGTGGGTGAATATGCCAATATGACGCACTTCATTACCGATGAAGATGCTGTTTCCAGACTGGAAACTTTCACCAGCACTGAGCGTGCGCACAAAGTTGCAGCATTTACGGATGGTATTCAGCGACTGGCGTTAAATATGCTGGATAATTCTCCGCACGTACCTTTCTTTACCCCGTTTTTCAATGGACTGGCGTCAGCAACGCGGGAACAACTCGATTTATTACCTGAATTGTTAAAGCAGTTTTTGTCCAGCCCGGCGGTAAATGAGCGTACCGATGATGATAAAACGTTGGCACTGGCTCTGTGGTTACCATGAAAACCACTTTATATACTGCTACTGGTGAGTGCGTTACGCCAGGCCGTGAACTGGGCAAAGGTGGCGAAGGCGCGGTTTATGATATCGAGGAGTTTGTCGATAGCGTCGCCAAAATTTATCACACACCGCCACCCGCCTTAAAACAGGACAAACTCGCCTTTATGGCTGCGACAGCTGACGCGCAGTTGCTGAATTATGTCGCCTGGCCGCAGGCAACGCTTCATGGCGGACGAGGCGGGAAGGTTATCGGTTTTATGATGCCGAAGGTTTCAGGTAAAGAACCGATTCATATGATTTATAGCCCGGCACATCGTCGCCAGAGTTACCCTCATTGTGCGTGGGATTTTCTACTCTATGTTGCGCGCAATATTGCTTCATCTTTTGCTACGGTTCACGAGCACGGGCACGTCGTAGGTGACGTAAACCAGAACAGCTTCATGGTAGGTCGTGACAGCAAAGTGGTGTTAATTGATAGCGACTCCTTTCAGATTAACGCCAATGGCACGCTGCATTTATGCGAAGTCGGCGTGTCGCATTTTACGCCACCAGAGCTGCAAACCTTGCCATCATTTGTCGGCTTTGAACGCACCGCGAATCACGATAATTTTGGCCTTGCCTTGCTGATTTTTCACGTCTTGTTTGGTGGTCGGCATCCTTATTCCGGTGTACCGCTTATTTCTGAAGCGGGTAATGCGCTTGAGACGGATATTGCCCATTTCCGTTATGCCTACGCGTCAGATAATCAGCGACGTGGTTTAAAACCGCCGCCACGATCTATTCCGCTATCGATGTTACCGAGTGATGTTGAAGCCATGTTTCAGCAGGCGTTTACGGAAAATGGGGTGGTAACCGCGCGTCCGACGGCAAAAGCGTGGGTAGCGGCACTTGATTCCCTACGCCAACAGTTAAAGAAATGTCCCGTTTCGGCAATGCATGTTTACCCCGCTCATTTGGCCGACTGCCCGTGGTGTGCGCTGGATAATCAAGGCGTTATCTATTTTATTGATCTCGGCGAAGAGGTCATTACCCCCGGCGGTGATTTTGTGCTGGCGAAAGTCTGGGCGATGGTAACGTCGTCAGTAGCACCGCCAGCATTGCAACTGCCATTACCCGATCATTTCCAACCTGGGGGTAGGCCGCTTCCTTTAGGCCTGTTACGGTGCGAATACATCATTCTGATTGAGATCGCACTGTCAGCGTTATCGCTGTTGCTTTGCGGCCTTCAGGCAGAACCGCGTTATATTATTTTGGTTCCTGTGTTGGCGGCTATCTGGATTATTGGCAGTCTGACAAGCAAAGCGTACAAAGCAGAAATCCAGCAACGCCGTGAGGCATTTAATCGCGCGAAAATGGACTATGACCATTTAGTCAGCCAGATCCAACAGTTGGGCGGGCTGGAAGGTTTTATCGCCAAACGGGCGATGCTAGAAAAAATGAAGGACGAAATTCTCGGTTTACCGGAAGAAGAGAAACGCGCTCTGGCAGCACTTCATGACACCGCAAGGGAACGGCAGAAGCAGAAGTTTCTGGAGGGATTTTTTATTGATGTTGCCTCTATTCCCGGCGTTGGCCCTGCGCGTAAAGCGGCGTTACGGTCCTTTGGTATTGAAACAGCGGCAGATGTTACCCGTCGTGGTGTTAAGCAAGTGAAAGGGTTTGGTGAGCATCTGACCCAGGCAGTTATCGACTGGAAAGCGAGTTGCGAACGCCGTTTTGTGTTCAGGCCGAATGAAGCGGTAACGCCAGCAGACAGACAAGCGGTAATGGCGAAAATGGCCGCCAAACGACATCGGCTGGAATCGGCGTTGACTGTCGGAGCGACAGAGTTGCAGCGATTCCGCCTTCATGCTCCAGCACGGACCATGCCGTTGATGGAACCGTTACGTCAGGCGGCAGAAAAATTGGCTCAGGCGCAGGCAGATTTAAGCCGTTGCTGAGCCATTTTTCAATTAACGAAACACTACTTCCGCCCAGCGTGCCAGCCCGGCGGTGACGGAGCCAAAGTCATCGCCGCCTGCAATTGGAATGCCCGGCAACTGTTCTGCCAGCGCCTTTTTAATCAGCGGCGAACGGGCGCTACCGCCGGTCAGATAGATGACATCCGGTTTTTCCTGGGCGTTATCCAGCGCCAGTTGCACCTGTTCCAGAATCCGCGCCAGCGGTTGGCTGAGGGCGCTTTCCAGACCCTGCTGGCTAATCATCGTAGCCAGCTCATCGCTGATAAACGGCAGCGATGCGAGGGTTTCCGCTGCGCTGGAAAGCGCAATTTTGCTCTCTTCCGCGCTGCGCACCAGTCGATAGCTTAAACGCTGACGCCAGACTTTTTGCAACAGGGCTACTTTCTCAGGCTCGCGAGCATCGCGTACCAGATCGTTAAGCAGACGACCGTTGGCACTACTGTAGAAATCACTCTGCGCAGGAACGTCGTTGATGGCAACCGCATTCCACCACGGCAGAATCGGCAGGGCGATGCCTTTTTCGGTTTCGCCTCCCATGCCCAGTAACGGCATCAGGTTTTTAAACGCCAGTGCGATATCCAGATCGTTACCGCCAATACGGCAACCACTGTGACCCAGCAGGCTGGCTTCACGATCGAGACGCGCACGCCACTGCGGCCCCATCAGCAGCAATGAACAGTCAGTCGTACCACCGCCGATATCCACCACCAGCACCCGTTTTTCTTCCTGTAAGGTGGCTTCGTAATCCAGCCCAGCCGCTACCGGCTCGTACTGGAATACCACATCCTTAAACCCGGCACGCTTTGCCGCGCGTTCCAGAATCCCTTGCGCCTGGGCGTTTGCTTCATCGCCGCCCAGCCCCTGGAAGTTGATCGGGCGACCAATCACCGCTTGGGTAATCGCTTCTGGCAACTGCGCCTGCGCCTGCTGGCGAATGTGCAACATCATTGCGCAGACCAGATCCTCAAACAGCGCTACCTGCTGCGGTTTTAAGCCGCTGGCACCGAGGAACGATTTTGGTGATTTCACAAACCACACTTCTTCCGGATCATCAATGTACTGTGCCAGTGAGGAAAGACCGAACTGCACGCTTTTCGCCGTAACATCGATATCTTCTTCGCGGTTATAACGAATCGCCCGACGCAACAGCGCCTGCGTTTCATCGTCGTCTGCCGGAACATCATGATGGCGGTACAGCCATTCGCTTACCGCTTCACGCGTTGGCGCGCAAAGCATTGAAGGCAGCAGCGTGCTGTCGTTTTCCATTTTTAGCAAGTGCGGTTTACCGTCACGCATGACCGCCACTGAACAGTTTGCTGTACCGTAATCAAAACCAATAAACACGAAATAATCCCCATGCCGGTGAAGAAGGGGCGTGACTTTAGCGAAATGTTGCCGTCGCGACAACCGGAATATGAAAGCAAAGCGCAGCGTCTGAATAACGTTTATGCTGAAAGCGGATGAATAAGGAGATGCGATGTATACCCTGAACTGGCAGCCGCCGTATGACTGGTCGTGGATGTTGGGATTTCTCGCCGCCCGTGCGGTGAGTGGTGTGGAAACGGTCGTGGACAATTATTATGCCCGTAGTCTGGCGGTGGGCGAATATCGCGGCGTGGTGACTGCTATTCCGGATATCGCCCGCCATACTCTGCACATAAATTTAAGTGCAGGTTTAGAACCCGTTGCCGCGGAGTGCCTGGCGAAAATGAGCCGTCTGTTTGATCTGCAATGTAACCCGCAGATTGTTAACGGTGCGTTGGGCAAGTTAGGCGCGGCGCGGCCCGGATTGCGTTTACCCGGCTGTGTTGATGCTTTTGAGCAGGGCGTGCGGGCGATTTTAGGCCAACTGGTGAGCGTGGCGATGGCGGCAAAATTGACCGCCAAAGTGGCACAGCTTTATGGCGAACGGCTGGATGATTTTCCGGATTATGTCTGCTTCCCCACGCCTCAGCGGCTGGCAGCAGCCGACCCGCAGGCATTAAAAGCGTTAGGCATGCCGTTGAAACGGGCAGAGGCACTGATTCATTTAGCCAATGCAGCACTGGATGGCACCTTATCGATGACAATCCCGGACGACGTAGAACAAGCGATGAAAACGCTGCAAACTTTTCCGGGTATCGGGCGCTGGACGGCGAATTATTTCGCCTTGCGTGGCTGGCAAGCGAAAGATGTTTTCCTGCCGGATGATTATTTGATTAAACAGCGATTTCCAGGAATGACGCCTGCACAAATCCGCCGTTATGCCGAACGCTGGAAGCCCTGGCGTTCTTATGCGCTGTTGCATATCTGGTATACGGAAGGCTGGCAACCAGACGAAGTATGACGCTGGTCGCCGGATGCGGCGCGAGCGCCTTATCTGTCCTGGGGAATGAGCGATTTGTAGGCCTGATAAGACGCGTTAGCGTCGCATCAGGCAATGGGCAAACGCTCCCTCAATTAATCGCGAAATAACTGCTATTAACCAGCAAATCCAGAGGCTGGCCCTCGGCGATCACATCGCCATAAATCAGATCAACACCAATGTCAGAAAGCGTATCCAATACCAATGGCAACGCTACTGGCCCAGCGATGGTTTTCACACCCAACCGCTGGGCATGCCCCTGAATAATCGAAATCAGCATCTCATCCATTAAATTGCCCTGTACGCTGGCGCATAACTCGGCGTCAAGCAGTAGATAATCCGTCATATTTGCTTTGAGCATATTGAATATTTGTAGGTCGCGCCCTACCTGGCTGAGTACGATCCGGCAGCCGGCCAACCGCAGTTTTTGTACAGCCAGCCCGTGGTCGAAAATCGCTTCTGCCGGAATTACCAAATGGAACAACCGTGGTGGTAATGAACTTTGTTCCAGTTGCTCAAGCAATTCGTCTACCAGAGTGACGCTGCCTAGCCCTGCAACGGAAAGGGGGAGGGCGATGCTTAAACCTTTATTGGCAACCGCTTTTGCTGTTTGTTGGAAAAATTCACGTAATACCCGGCGGTCAAGCGCGTGGCTGAGTGCCGGATCGCTGAAGCTACGGCGGAATGCCTGTTCATCAATCAACTCGCCTTTGCTGCTCCAGAGCTTAAGCGAAATCAACCACAAATTCCGCGTTTCCGTTATTCGCGGCGAAGCGATGCCGTGGGCAATCATCATAAGCGGATTCTCTTTAGTCATCCGCCACTGTTCATCGAGCGACATCACTGTCCGTTCATTATGTGCAGTTGCCTGCTGTGGTTCATAAACTGTGACCTGACCACGACCACCATTTTTCGAAGCATAACAGGCGATATCGGCCTGGGACATAACTTCTGCTGCCTGGTGATTACTGTCGTTTATTAACGTCATCCCGGCGCTTGCTCCTACCCGATGTAACCGACCTTCCCACATAAAGTGATAATCATTAATCGCATTGATAATGCGCGTCGCGATAAAACGGGCACTTTCGACATTACAGTCTGGCAGTAACAGACCAAATTCATCACCACCGAGTCGTGCCAGTAGATCGCTGGAGCGCAGCATACTCAGCATCAACGAAGACAGTTCGCGCAGCAAAGCATCGCCGGCCGCATGCCCGGCGCTGTCATTTACTGCTTTAAAGCGATCAAGATCGATAAATACCAGTGCATGTTGCTGATGCGTACTGTGAACGGTTTGCAGCAGTATTCGCAGTTGTTTCTCAAAACTTGCACGGTTCGCCAGATGCGTCAGGGCATCGTGAGAGGCGCTATAGCTAAGCTGACGTAGCATTTTGCGTGCTTCGGTGACGTCCTGAATCACCAGCACCGAACCAATGCTACTACCATCCAGGGTGCTTAACGGCGTAATACTGTAATGAACGTCATAACTGCCACCGCTACGGCAGTGGAGAACCACGTCCTGTTCAATAGCAGAACGTGAGGTGTCGGCACTGTAAATGTTCTCAATTAACGGCCCAGTGTCACCAGTTGTAAGATGCAATACCGTCAGCAGCGGAACGCCCAACGCCTCTTCTTGCTTCCAGCCGCTCATTTTCTCAGCGACTGGATTCATAAAGGTGATTTTCATCGCCATATCAATACAGACCACGGCTTCACCGATAGAGTCCAGGGTGATATGCAGACGTTCTTTTTCCTGGAACAGCGCCTCGTTGAGTTGTTTTACTTCAGTCATATCCATATTGATGCCAAGCAGGCGTTCGACTTCACCTTCTTTATTCAGAACCCGATTGGCGAGTGCGCGGATATGACGAATACCGTCTTTTACCGTAATGCGAAATTCCAGTTTAAAAGGCAAACGAGCCTGCAGCGAATCGCGGATGACTTTCTCGGTGTGTTCTCGATCTTCCGGCAGCACGCAGTCATACCAAACCTGCCAGTTTGGTTTGATATGCGGGGAAATTTCGTAAAGTTCAAACATCCGCTTATCCCAACTGAAAATATCCGGCTTCAACTCCCATTCCCAGATACCAATCCCGCCCGCTTCGTTAGCCAGCGTGATGCGTTCCATCAGTTGCTTATTCACCTGCTCGGTGCGTTTTAGCTCGTTAATGTCTTCTATCTGCGCAATGAAGTAGAGTGGCGTGCCATCGGTGTGGCGCACCAGTGAGACGGCAAGCAGCGCCCAAACTACGTCGCCGTGGCGGTTGTAGTAGCGTTTCTCCATTGAGTAGGTATTGATTTCACCGCTAATCAACTTCTCAACGTGTTGCAGATCTTTATTGAGGTCTTCCGGCCAGGTCAGCTGTTGAAAGGTGAGAGCACGCAGTTCTTCCTGGCTGTAGCCGAGAAACTGGCACAGGGCTTTGTTGCTTTGCAGCCATTGCCCCTCAGTACCCACCAACGCCATGCCGATAGCAGAATATTCCATGGCGTTCCGAAAGCGTGTTTCGCTTTCGGAAATATGCTTACGTTCCGCGCGGAAGGCGTACATCACCATGGTCATGATGTTGGCGGGAAGCAGAATCAGCAAAAATGGCAGCCACGGCATATGGCTCATCAGGTACGCTCGCGGCGTGGCAAGCAGAGTGGGGTCGGCAGCCATCATTAACGAAACCATCATCACTGTCGTGAGGAAGATCAAAAAGGCTTCCATTCGTGGCAGGCGCACGGCGCTCCACATCAGCAGCACAATAATGAAAGTAAAAGGCCACGGCAAGTACAGCATCGAAAGCCAGCTTAATGTCAATGTGATCGCTAACGTCAGCAGCGTTTCAAACAACAGTCGTGGGTTACGATGGCGTAATAGATAATGAGGTTTAAACAACAGGCCCAGCGGTACCAGCGCCAGGGCGCCGATGGATTCTGAAAGTACCCATATCAAAAAAGCCCTGAGAGGATCGTCTCCGGGCGTCAGCAGGACAACCAGCCCCCCTCCCAACAGAGGTGGAACGATGGCGCTGCCAAATGCAAGACGAAGCCAGTCAGCCAGATTTTGTAGCGGGTTATACCACGGTAATAATTTTCGCAGCAGCATTGCGCCCACGACGGCTTCAATAATGTTGATAGCCGTCCAGGTCATATTGAGCGAACTGGTGGAAAAGAGCAGCACGGATGCGGCTATGTTTCCCAGTGAGCAGGCTAACGCGATACCAGGCCACATGCGTCCGGCATGGCGGTAAAACGCCACCATCATAATGGAAGTGGGGAACCATAGCGGCGCAAGCTGAGTGCCAAATTGTGAAAGCTCAAGCGAGAAAAGGGTAAAGATAAACGAGACTAAACCTAAACTGACGAGGTGAAGCAGAGGATGAGGTAAGGTAATTAAAACACGCTGTGATGGTTTACTCATTACCGCTCTATCCGCATGGCCAGGCCGTCAGTATTGGTATCTGTGTTTATGCTAGTACAAAAGTTTTACATTTTATATGCAAATTGCTCATAAAGTGACGTAATGGCGGATAATTTGCGCAACTATGCATAACATTTTTCACTTTGCGTCATAACTGAGCAATTAAATTTGCATCAGGGAATTGATCGTCAACAATTAACTCTGAGAGCAAGGCAACGCTATTCGACTGGTATCACGCGGATGAAATCCCTATAATTGCCGCGTTTGGCGCTTCGGCGCCCCCTTCCTAACATCCAGGTTATTCAGGTCGCTAAATTTATGACTGATCAGTCTCATCAGTGCGTCATTATCGGTATCGCAGGCGCATCGGCTTCCGGCAAGAGTCTCATTGCCAGTACCCTTTATCGTGAATTACGTGAACAAGTCGGTGATGAACACATCGGCGTTATTCCGGAAGACTGTTACTACAAAGATCAAAGCCATCTGTCGATGGAAGAACGGGTTAAAACTAATTATGACCATCCCAGCGCGATGGATCACAGCCTGCTGCTGCAACATTTGCAGGCGCTGAAACGCGGCTCGGCTATCGACCTGCCGGTTTACAGCTACGTTGAACATACGCGTATGAAAGAAACGGTGAAGGTTGAACCGAAGAAAGTCATTATTCTCGAAGGCATTTTGCTGCTGACGGATGCGCGTCTGCGCGACGAGCTGAACTTCTCGATTTTTGTGGATACCCCACTGGATATCTGCCTGATGCGTCGCATTAAGCGCGATGTTAATGAGCGTGGTCGCTCGATGGATTCTGTAATGGCGCAATATCAAAAAACCGTGCGCCCGATGTTCCTGCAATTCATTGAACCGTCTAAACAGTATGCAGATATCATCGTGCCGCGCGGCGGTAAAAACCGCATCGCGATCGATATATTGAAAGCGAAAATAAGTCAGTTCTTTGAATAAGCTTGGTAAATTGTGTACCGTTCAGTGATAACCTGGTATGCCCTTGACGTAACTGGCGTTAAGGGAGTGATGCGCGAAAGGAGAAAATGCCATGCGTCTGTGTGACCGAGATATTGAAGCCTGGCTTGATGAAGGCCGTTTGTCGATCAACCCACGTCCACCCGTGGAGCGTATTAATGGTGCGACGGTGGATGTACGCCTGGGCAATAAATTTCGTACCTTCCGTGGCCACACGGCAGCGTTTATCGATCTGAGCGGTCCTAAAGACGAAGTGAGCGCCGCGCTTGACCGGGTGATGAGCGATGAAATTGTGCTTGATGAAAGCGAAGCTTTCTTTCTTCATCCGGGAGAATTGGCACTGGCGGTAACGCTGGAGTCAGTGACGCTGCCAGCCGATCTGGTGGGCTGGCTGGATGGGCGCTCCTCACTGGCGCGTCTGGGACTGATGGTGCACGTCACTGCGCACCGTATCGATCCGGGCTGGTCTGGCTGTATTGTGCTGGAGTTCTACAATTCCGGTAAGCTGCCGCTGGCCCTGCGTCCGGGTATGCTGATTGGCGCGCTGAGCTTTGAGCCGCTTTCAGGTCCGGCAGCGCGTCCGTATAACCGCCGTGAAGATGCGAAATATCGCAACCAGCAGGGCGCAGTCGCTAGCCGAATCGATAAAGACTAATTCAGGCCCATTGAGGATACCATGAGACGATTTCTGACGACGCTGATGATACTCCTGGTCGTGCTGGTGGCTGGGTTATCTGCGTTAGTGTTGCTGGTGAATCCGAATGATTTCCGTGACTATATGGTCAAGCAGGTTGCTGCACGTAGCGGTTATCAATTGCAGCTCGACGGGCCACTGCGTTGGCACGTCTGGCCGCAGCTTAGTATCCTCTCTGGTCGCATGATATTAACGGCCAACGGGGCCAGCCAACCGCTGGTACGTGCCGATAATATGCGCCTTGATGTGGCCTTGTGGCCTTTATTGAGTCATCAACTCAGCGTTAAGCAAGTCATGCTCAAAGGGGCAGTCATTCAACTGACGCCGGAAACAGAAGCAGTGCGCAGTGAAGACGCCCCAATAGCCCCGAAAGACAATACGTTACCTGATGATGCGGAAGATCGTGGCTGGTCGTTCGATATCGCCAGTCTGCGGGTCAGTGACAGCGTGTTGGTGTTCCAGCATGAAAATGACGAACAGGTTACGGTACGTGATATCCGCCTGCAAATGGAGCAGGACCCACAACATCGCGGTTCGTTTGAATTCTCTGGTCGGGTAAATCGCGACCAACGCGATCTCACGTTAGCGCTCAAGGGGACTGTTGATGCTTCTGATTACCCGCATGATTTAACGGCAGATATTCAACAGATTGACTGGCAACTGCAGGGCGCTGATCTCCCGAAGCAGGGGATTCAGGGCCATGGTCAGTTCAGGACTCAGTGGCAGGAAGCGCAAAAACGTCTCTCCTTTGAACAAATCAATTTAACCGCTAACGACAGTAATCTGACCGGTCAGGCGCAGGTAGCGCTGCTTGAGAAGCCAGAATGGCTGCTCAGACTGCAATTTGCCCAGTTAAATCTGGATAATTTGCTGCCGATGAATGAGGTGATGACTAAGCAAAATGGCGTTGCTCAACAGGGGCAAAGCCAACCGACGCTGCCACGTCCGGTAATTTCCTCACGCATTGATGAACCTGCGTATCAGGGGCTGAAAGGCTTTGCGGCAGATATTTTGTTGCAGGCCAATAACGTGCGTTGGCGTGGAATGGATTTTGCCGATGTTACTGCGCAAATGACCAACAAGGCGGGGCTGCTGGAGATTATCCAGTTGCAGGGCAAACTTAACGACGGTGTCGTGTCGTTACCGGGTACGCTGGATGCAACAGCCTCACATCCGCGTATAGTTTTCCATCCCCGGCTGGAAAATGTCGAGATTGGCACCATCCTGAATGCCTTCAACTACCCCATCTCATTAACGGGGAAAATGTCGCTGGCAGGGGATTTCTCTGGTGCTGACATTGATGCCAACGCATTCCGCCACACCTGGCTGGGGACGGCGCATGTCGAAATGGCCGATACGCGCATGGAAGGCATGAACTTCCAGCAGATGATCCAACAAGCGGTAGAACGTAATGGCGGTGATGTGAAGGCCGCTGAAAGCTTCGATAACGTGACGCGGCTTGATAGCTTTACCACCGATCTGACGTTGAAGGATGGTGTCGTGACGTTAAACGACATGCAAGGTCAATCGCCAGTGCTGGCGCTTTCAGGGGCTGGCACGTTGAATCTGGCAGATCAAACCTGCGACACCCAGTTTGACATTCGTGTGATTGGCGGTTGGAACGGGGAAAGCAAACTGATTGATTTCCTCAAAGAAACGCCGGTTCCTCTGCGGGTTTATGGCAATTGGCAGCAACTCAATTACAGCCTGCAAGTGGACCAGCTGCTGCGCAAACACTTACAGGACGAAGCCAAACGCCGTCTTAACGACTGGGCCGAGCGGAATAAAGATTCCCGCAATGGCAAAGATGTGAAGAAGTTGCTGGAGAAGATGTAAGTTACCAGGTGACCTGTCCTGTAGGCCTGATAAGACGCGTAAAGCGTCGCATCAGGCAATCACGTAGATTACTTTCAGCAAAGATGAATCATCAGTAAAAGCAAGATATTTCCGCGAGGGGGTTGGTCCGGCTGTAAATCGCCGAATCGTTTCCTGTAGGCCGGGGCAGCCCACATGGATGTGGGCTGAGGGCGCGTTTTACAGTGATAATGAGATGGACGCTCCA
>NZ_RHJJ01000020.1:0-147462 GCF_004212225.1 Escherichia sp. E14V7 | reverse complement strand
GAGTCCCGTCCGTTCCGCCACTTATTAAGAAGCCTCGAGTTAACGCTCGAGGTTTTTTTTCGTCTGTATTTCTATTATTGCCAAAATCGCAAAAATCCTCTGCGTTTTACGCCCTTTTTCCGCAACAGTCTAAAGCTCATAATCACCTTAGTTAACGAAAATAGCATTAAAAGAGGCATATTATGGCTATCCCTGCATTTGGTTTAGGTACTTTCCGTCTCAAAGACGACGTTGTTATTTCATCTGTGAAAACGGCGCTTGAACTTGGTTATCGCGCAATTGATACCGCACAAATCTATGATAACGAAGCTGCAGTAGGTCAGGCGATTGCAGAAAGTGGCGTGCCACGTCATGAACTCTACATCACCACTAAAATCTGGATTGAAAATCTCAACAAAGACAAATTGATCCCGAGTCTGAAAGAAAGCCTGCAAAAATTGCGTACCGATTATGTTGATCTGACGCTAATCCACTGGCCGTCACCAAACGAAGAAGTCTCTGTTGAAGAGTTTATGCAGGCGCTGCTGGAAGCCAAAAAACAAGGGCTGACGCGTGAGATCGGTATTTCCAACTTCACGATCCTATTGATGGAAAAAGCGATTGCTGCTGTTGGCGCTGAAAACATCGCTACCAACCAGATTGAACTATCTCCTTATCTGCAAAACCGTAAAGTGGTTGATTGGGCCAAACAGCACGGCATTCATATCACTTCCTATATGACGCTGGCTTATGGGAAGGCCCTGAAAGATGAGGTTATTGCTCGTATCGCAGCTAAACACAATGCGACCCCGGCACAAGTGATTCTGACGTGGGCGATGGGGGAAGGTTTCTCAGTAATACCTTCTTCTACTAAACGTGAAAACCTGGAGAGTAATCTTAAGGCACAAAATTTACAGCTTGATGCCGAAGATAAAAAAGCGATCGCCGCACTGGATTGCAACGACCGCCTGGTTAGCCCGGAAGGTCTGGCTCCTGAATGGGATTAAGCCTCTCTGACAGCTCCTCCGGGAGCTGTTTTTACATGCTCGCTAAGGAAATCGATAAAAGCCCGGATGCGCGTACTTACCGCACGGTCGCTGTAATAGACAGCACTGAATGGCATTTCCACTGGCAACACTTTATCTGCCATTAACTCCACCAATTCTCCGCCAGCGATTTCTCTGTCGATCATATAGTCGGACAAACACGCAATCCCGTTGCCACTCAGGCAAAGCTGTTTCAGTGTTTCCCCACTATTGGATGACAAACCGTACTCCACCTCATGTAATTGTCCATCACTACAGGCTATCGGCCAGGTATTGAGGGAAGCGGGTTCAGTGAATCCCAGGCAAACATGTTGCTTTAAATCGTCGATCGTTTCTGGCTTCCCGTAGCGGGAAATATAATCGGGGGAGGCGATAATTTTTCGATAACTGTTAAATAACGGCCTGGCACGTAAGCTGGAATCCGTTAACGTACCGGCGCGTATCGCGACATCCACTTTTCTTTCGATCAAATTAATAATCGTTTCGGAGGAGACTAGCGATAAAGTGACTTCCGGATAGCGTTCACGAAAAGGCTTAATCAACGGCATCAGAAAGTGCAGCACCACTGGAGTTGCGGCATCGATCCGTAACAGTCCACGTGGTGTATTACGCGTCTCCATAATTTCTGATTCTGCCGCTGCCATCTCCTGCAAAATTGACTGTACGCGACGAAAATAACGCTCGCCTTCTTCCGTCAGGCTAAGTTGTCGCGTGGTCCGATTAAGCAGGCTAACGCCAAGTTTCATCTCCAGCTTTTTCACCGCCCGGCTTACCGCTGAGTTTGCTTGCCCTAATTGTTCCGCTGCCCGGCTAAAGCTGCCGCTTTCGACGACCGAAACAAAAATGGCGAGTTCTTCCGACGTGGCTTTCATTTTTGCTCCTGTTGCAAAATAGAAGAGATATTTTGAATTTATTTGTCATTAAACCATCAGGATACGTGATATGTCATCCGATTTAATGACATCTATAAAGAGTAAAATTCAGCCTGGTGTAAGTACTTGCTTACATAACAATCTACAATTGCTCGTTGAAAGAGTGAGCTAAAATCCCTATAACAGTAGAACCCTCCTGAATGCGGAAGGGGTGACGTAATCGAGGTTTCAAAGTCAAAAGTGCGAAAAAACACCTATGCCATGCGCTATGTTGCCGGACAACCTGCGGAAAGGATCTTACCGCCGGGGTCTTTTGCGAGCATCGGCCAGGCATTACCACCAGGAGAACCGTTAAGTACCGAAGAGCGTATTCGGATCCTGGTGTGGAACATATACAAACAGCAACGCGCTGAATGGTTGTCGGTATTAAAGAACTACGGCAAAGATGCACATCTGGTGTTATTGCAGGAAGCGCAGACAACGCCAGAGTTAGTACAGTTTGCGACTGCTAACTATCTTGCTGCCGATCAGGTACCCGCTTTCGTGCTGCCGCAGCATCCTTCCGGTGTCATGACCCTTTCGGCGGCGCATCCTATTTATTGCTGCCCGTTACGCGAACGTGAACCTATTTTACGTCTGGCGAAATCAGCGCTGGTGACGGTCTACCCATTACCTGATACCCGCCTGTTGATGGTCGTCAATATTCACGCCGTCAACTTTAGTCTGGGCGTAGATGTTTACAGTAAGCAGTTGCTTCCTATTGGCGATCAGATTGCCCATCACAGCGGCCCGGTCATTATGGCGGGAGATTTCAATGCCTGGAGCCGTAGAAGGATGAACGCGTTATATCGCTTTGCGCGGGAAATGTCGCTGCGCCAGGTGCGTTTTACCGATGATCAGCGCCGTCGGGCGTTTGGTCGCCCGCTCGATTTTGTTTTCTACCGTGGTCTTAACGTCAGCGAAGCTTCTGTACTGGTTACGCGCGCTTCCGATCACAATCCGCTACTCGTTGAATTCAGTCCCGGCAAGCCTGATAAATAAGGTATGTCAGGTCTGCCACAGGGCAGACCAACGTTTGGCGCTGCCCTTTATACTCAAACAACAAAAGGACAGCGCAATGACAACACAATCCCACCATGACCACGTAGAAAAGCAGTTTAGCTCGCAGGCCAGTGAGTATTTAACCAGTACCGTACATGCATCCGGGCGAGACTTACAGCGCCTGGCGGTGCGTCTGGCTGATTATCCTGATGCAAGTGTACTTGATATGGGCTGCGGAGCAGGGCATGCCAGCTTTGTCGCTGCGCAAAACGTGAGCGCGGTGGTGGCGTATGACTTATCTGCCCAAATGCTGGATGTCGTGGCACAAGCTGCTGAAGCCCGGCACCTGAAAAATATCGCCACCCGCCAGGGATATGCCGAAAGTCTGCCATTTGCCGATAACGCATTTGATATTGTTATCAGCCGTTATTCTGCCCATCACTGGCATGATGTTGGTGCAGCACTGCGTGAAGTGAATAGGATATTGAAACCCAGCGGTAGGCTGATTGTGATGGACGTAATGTCTCCGGGTCACCCAGTGCGCGACATCTGGTTACAGACGGTAGAAGCATTACGCGATACCTCTCACGTACGAAACTACGCCAGCGGTGAGTGGTTGACGTTAATCAATGAAGCCAATCTGATAGTTGATAATTTAATTACAGATAAGTTACCGCTGGAATTTTCTTCATGGATCGCCAGAATGCGTACGCCAGAAGCGTTAGTAGACCCTATTCGCATTTACCAACAGAGCGCATCGACAGAGGTGAAAACGTATTTTGCCTTGCAGAATGATGGCTCTTTCACCAGTGATATCATCATGGTAGAAGCACATAAAGCGGCATAAATAAAAAAGGCACCGGGGGAATCGGTGCCTTTTTATTATCTGGTTTGTCAGGAATCTGGCATGTTGTTGTTTTTCACAAACAACGTCAGCTTATCGCCTGGTTGCAGATTCGCAGTGTCGCTGTTCCAGCGCATCACATCTTTGATGTTCACGCCGTGGCGTTTAGCAATGCTTGAAAGCGAATCGCCTTTGCGCACACGATACGTAATGCTATCGCTGTTGTTTGCCAGTCGCTGTGCGCTACTACCTGCGCCAATCGTCAAACTTTGGCCTGGTTTCAGCTTAGATCCGCGCAATTTATTCCACTGCTGCAAATCTTTGGTGCTTACGCCGAGACGTGAAGCGATACTTGAAAGCGTGTCGCCAGAACGAACGGTGTAAACACGACTGTTAAGCGGCGTATTGTCGGCAACCAGTGTCGACTGTACAGCAGCAATTTCGCCGGAAGCCAGAGATTCACGCAGTTGATCTGCATGCTTCTTTGGCACCATCACGTACTGCGGACCACTTGCGCCCAGCGTGGAGCCTTTCACGCCAGCGTTGAATGTCTTCAGCTTGCTGACGGAAATTCCCGCCATATCTGCAACCTTCGCCATATCAACCGGGCTACTCAGGTGTACACGCGCCAGAGCACGGCTTTCATCGGTCGTCGGCAGACGTACGCCATAACGTTTGCTGTTTTTGAGAATATCGCTCAATGCCAGCATTTTAGGCACGTACTGCTTCGTTTCCTGCGGCAACGGTAACGACCAAAAGTCGGTGGATTTCCCACGTGCTTTGTTCGTTTTAATTGCCTTCATGACCCGACCTTCGCCGCTATTATAAGCCGCTACGGTCAAAAGCCAGTCGCCGTCAAACATCTTGTTCAGACGTTGCATCATGTTCAGCGCGGCGGTTGTTGAAGCAACAACATCGCGACGCGCGTCATAAGTGCGAGTCTGTTTCAAACCATAATTGCGCCCCGTGCTCGGAATGATCTGCCAGATGCCTGCGGCATTGGCGCCAGACGTCGCGTGAGGATCAAAAGCGCTCTCCACTATGGGTAGTAGTACCAGTTCCATAGGCATGTTACGTTTTTTAACTTGCCCGGCTATCCAGTACATATACGGCTCTGCCCGTAAAGTTACATCGTGGAGATAGCTCTTATTGCGTAAATATTTCTGTTTCTGTTCGCGAATCCGGTCATTTTCCGGAATTCCCATCTTTAGCTCGTCGCCAATGAAAGCCCACAAGTCACCATCTGGCGCGATAGACGTCCCATCGTCCATCCATCGTGCCTGACTTGTAAACTTTGCTGCTTCCCCTTGACCAGCTGCAGAAAGGCTCTGTGCGTGCTGTTGGACGTTACCGGTACTCTGGCAACCCACGAGCAGGACAGAGGCGAGTAATATCGCTTTTGCCTTCATGTGTGTGTCAATAGTTGCTTAAAAGACGACCGATCATAACGGCGAACGAAGCTGATGACAAGAAAGTTTTATCAGAATCTATCTTTCTTTGACCTTAACCAGGCAAAACGTTCCTCAGGTTGTTGCAATAATGTTTCTTTATTAATTACATTAATTAAATCAATATCTTCTGTTCTTAAAAAAACATTAATTTTCCGCTCATTTTTCAGAATTACGGGGAGTGTAATTTGATTTTTTGCCCGTAACTCAATAACTTTACGATAATAATCATTTATGGACAAATCGTGCGGAAGAATACTCAAGGCAAACTTCATATTTGATAAAGTATATTCATGAGCACAACACACCAGTGTATCGTCAGGTAGAGCACTTAATTGTTTAAGTGATTGATACATTTGAGAAGCTGTACCTTCAAATAATCGCCCGCAGCCACCAGAGAAAAGAGTATCACCGCAAAATAGATAAGGATTACTGAAGTAACAGATGTGTCCTAAAGTGTGACCTGGTGTAGCAATTACACTAAATTCATGCCCCAAAACGAAGGCAGTATCACCATCTTTGACTACCTGCGTTGTTCCCTTATCTTGTGTCTCTTGTGGACCGTAGACCACAATTTGCGGAAACTTTTCCACCAGTTCTTTTACGCCGCCAACATGATCGTGGTGATGGTGGGTGAGAAATATGGCCTCCGGTTGCCAGTTATTGGCGGCAATGGCCTTTACTACCGGCTCCGCTTCTCCAGGATCGACAATCAGGCAACGGCCTGCTTCATCATTCAAAACCCAGATGTAATTGTCATCAAAGGTAGGAATACTGTTAAGATTCATATATTACCTCTCAGTGTGAAACGGAAGGTTGTGATGAAACCGGCAAGGAACCCTCAAACAGTCGTGGCTCCTGATTGCTGGGGCGATTTGCCCTGGGGAGAGCTTTATCGCAAGGCGCTGGAGCGCCAGCTCAACCCATGGTTCACGAAAATGTATGGTTTTCATCTGCTTAAGATTGGCAATTTAAGCGCAGAAATCAATTGCGAAGCGTGCGCGGTTTCTCATCAAGTGAATGTTTCTGCACAAGGAATGCCCGTACAGGTGCAGGCGGATCCACTTCATCTTCCTTTTGCCGATAAATCCGTCGATGTTTGTCTATTGGCGCATACGTTGCCATGGTGCACCGATCCGCATCGTTTGTTGCGTGAAGCCGATCGGGTATTGATTGATGATGGCTGGCTGGTCATTAGTGGCTTCAATCCCATCAGTTTAATGGGATTACGTAAACTTGTGCCAGTCTTGCGAAAAACATCGCCTTATAACAGCCGGATGTTTACCCTGATGCGGCAACTGGACTGGCTCTCGTTGTTGAATTTTGAAGTGCTACACGCCAGCCGTTTCCACGTTCTCCCGTGGAATAAACATGGTGGAAAACTATTGAGCACGCATATTCCTGCGCTTGGTTGCTTACAACTTATCGTTGCCCGGAAACGGACTATTCCTTTAACGCTCAACCCGATGAAACAGAGCAAAAACAAACCGCGAATTCGCCAGGCGGTCGGCGCCACCCGGCAATTTCGTAAACCACAGGCTTAAACTTCGACTTGGTAGCCCGTATCTTCCAGTGTGGGATTCATTGCCGCGGCACGAGCCAGTTCATCGCAACGTTCGTTTTCTGGATGACCGGCATGGCCTTTTACCCATTCCCATTTGATTTGATGCTGCCCCAACGCAGCATCAAGACGTTGCCAGAGATCGACATTTTTTACTGGTTTTTTGTCTGCTGTTTTCCAGCCACGTTTTTTCCAGTTATGGATCCACTGGGTGATCCCCTGGCGGACATACTGGCTGTCGGTACTCAGAATGACTTCACAGTGTTCTTTTAACGCTTCCAGCGCGACAATAGCGGCCATCAACTCCATACGGTTGTTGGTGGTGCGGGTGTAGCCAGCGCTAAAAGTTTTTTCGCGTCCACGATAGCGTAAAATAGCACCGTAACCCCCAGGTCCAGGATTACCCAGACACGAACCATCGGTGAAAATTTCTACCTGTTTAAGCATCTCTGGTAGACTTCCTGTAATTGAATCGAACTGTAAAACGACAAGTCTGACATAAATGACCGCTATGAGCACTGCAATTACACGCCAGATCGTTCTCGATACCGAAACCACCGGTATGAACCAGATTGGCGCGCACTATGAAGGCCACAAGATCATTGAGATTGGTGCCGTTGAAGTGGTGAACCGTCGACTGACGGGCAATAACTTCCATGTTTATCTCAAACCCGATCGGCTGGTGGATCCGGAAGCCTTTGGCGTACATGGTATTGCCGATGAATTTTTGCTCGATAAACCCACGTTTGCCGAAGTAGCCGATGAGTTCATGGACTATATTCGCGGCGCGGAGCTGGTTATCCATAACGCAGCGTTCGATATCGGCTTTATGGACTACGAGTTTTCGTTGCTTAAGCGCGATATTCCGAAGACGAATACCTTCTGTAAGGTCACCGATAGCCTTGCGGTGGCGAGGAAAATGTTTCCCGGTAAGCGCAACAGCCTCGATGCGCTATGTGCTCGCTACGAAATAGATAACAGTAAACGAACGCTGCACGGGGCATTACTCGATGCCCAGATCCTTGCGGAAGTTTATCTGGCAATGACCGGTGGTCAAACGTCGATGGCTTTTGCGATGGAAGGAGAGACACAACAGCAGCAAGGTGAAGCAACAATTCAGCGCATTGTACGTCAGGCAAGTAAGTTACGCGTTGTTTTTGCGACAGATGAAGAGCTTGCAGCACATGAAGCCCGTCTCGATCTGGTGCAGAAGAAAGGCGGAAGCTGCCTCTGGCGAGCATAAATACCTGTGAAAGGCGCTAAAAATAGCGACTTGGGCGATTTTTGCAGCAAACGATTCAAAAGATGAGAAAAATCGTTGACGAAGGCCGAGGTAATCCGTAATATTCGCCTCGTTCCCAACGGAGCAAAACGCGGAGCGGTAGTTCAGTCGGTTAGAATACCTGCCTGTCACGCAGGGGGTCGCGGGTTCGAGTCCCGTCCGTTCCGCCAATATTCAGAAAGCCTGAGTCAGTAATGATTCAGGCTTTCGTCGTTTTAACCTTCAGGAGAGTTTGTCACCCCTGAAGGCAAATAGATATAATCTAAAAAAATGTCACATCATATAATGACCAGCTATTATAAATTCTGGCCATTTCTATTATTCCAACGCATCCCATTTCTCCAGTAATTCTGCTGGAATTTCATTTATTACCTCCGAGAAGCGTTTTCCGACCAGACGCTCTGCCTGACGCAACAAGGGAATAGTCGGACTGCTCGGCTCACTATACTCAAACCAGCGACGTATAACTCTCAAACGTTCCAGTGCATCGTTCCGGTCGCTAATTTGCCTTTGTTCTGCGCAGACCTTTCCTGTCTTTTCAGCAGGTATATCTTCGAGTGGAGCAACATACTCTGCCTGTGTCTTTTCAGTATTATTGATGGAGACATGCTCCGGATGAACAACCAATGTTTCCTGTGATGGGATCTCTGGCGTGGTTGATTGCACCGCTCCCGGTAACAGGGTCAGCAGTTGCGTAAGCCGCGAAAAGTCCGGAGCATGGTCATTCAGCATTTTACGCGCATGGCGTTGCAGTCGCTCAGTGTTTTCAGCGGCCTGGCGAAAAGCGTCTAGCGGCAGTACACCGCGAGCTTCCAGATCGGCCAATTGCTGACGTACCGATTCCGGCGCCAGGGCATCCGCCGGGCGTGATGCAGACAACGAGCGTTCCACATCTCGTACCTGGAGGCGCAAAGCGGCATTATTTGACAGCGTAATGCCTCGGATATCCGCCATTACGCCTTCGTGGTCCAGCAACGCCGATAGTGCGTTGCTGCGCGCCACTGCCGCATCTTCGGCGGTGATATCTTCAGTTGCAAGCAGTTGTGGATGGATGGTATCCGGGTACAAGCTGCACAGCGTTTCGAGTTGCGTGAGTGCCTCTGCCAGTCCTCTGGCTCCGGCCTGCTGGATACGGCAGCGCAGTAGAATCACCAGGATTCGGATATCTTTGCTTCGTGTCAGCAGGCGGCGAGCGTCTCGCTCGAGTTCTGCCCAGTTAATGGTTTCCGGCGTACTGACAAAATCGCCATATTGCGCTTCTTCACGCGGTGCAGCGCGGGTGAACAGCAGCAGGTATTCCGGATCATATTCCAGATCCGGGCCACAGGGGCGTTCGGCCGAAATAGGGTCTGACAGAGATGTATCCATTAAATTATCCTTAGTGCGCCAGATAGTGCTCAGGTTCGAAAATCATGCCTGTCACCGGATCGTCGTGCATGGCTTTTCCAGCCCAGGCGGTCCAGCCTAACTGATATGGGCCGCCGGTAACGGCAGGAGGAGCGGCGTGTGGTTTTAGCTGTAGCTCAATTTCCCAGCAGTATTCAAACCCGGTAAAGGCGCGAACCAATTCCGTCAATACGGGCAGGTTGTTGCCGCCAGGCAGGAAGCGTTGATAATCGGCCAGCGTCAGTGGGCCAATCACCAGTCTGAACTTATACTGCATGTCCGGCACGGCCTGACCGATGAGTGCGCCGTTGCCAATGATGGAAGAAAGGGCTGGTGTCCCCAGCCGGGTAATTTCATCATCTGCCACGGGTATCCAGTGCAGGACATATTCCTGTATCCGGAAAGGCACGCCGAAATAGTGCGCCAGCGTGGCAGCCAGCCCGTCTGGATTGCGTGATTCGCGCGCCAGATGAGCCGATGCCGCCAGGCGAACGTGATCCGGTAGCGGGCTGTCTACACTTTCTCGCAAATCTTGCCCGCTGAGGCTGGCGATATAAAAGGCAAATCGGTCATATTTCGGTTTATCCAGACCACCTCCAGCTGACTGGGCGCTGCGCCAGGCCTGATAAAACTGGGTCAGCCAGCGGTGATGAAAAAGGTCAGTAAAACAGGTCAGCGTCGGATCGCGGTAGCTTTCGGTCCGGTTACGCGCCAGTTCGGTGTAGTGCAGCGGCAGCGGGCCATTCGGCCCCCACAGCCCGAGGCTGTACAGACTGACGTGCAGGCGGCCTTCCTGCCAGCTTACGCTGGCGATTTCCCGTGGTGCAAAAGTCAGCGCAGGTGTTTGCCCGAGGCGGAATTTTTCCATTCGTGGCTGCCAGGCACTACCTGCAGGGACGGTACACAACTTTACATTCACGCGGCGCATCAGGTTCAGAAAACCGTAACGCCAGGGCATTCCCTGCGCCTGAGTGAAATCGTCGTTCATACACTTCCCCGCTGTCCGGCTCTGACCGGCCAGGTCATAATTTTGCCGCGCTGCATACTGTGCAGCGTCATCTGCGAGAAGGTATTAATGGAAACATGACGGGCGATATAGTGTTCCAGCACCAGGCCGAACAGATACGGACTGATGCCAGAAAAACCTTCCTCATCCACCGTCAGCTCACAACAGACGCCGCGACCATAGACCAGCAGCCCGGAACCCGGCAGACGGCGGGTGACCGGCGTTGTTTTGCAGCCAATCAGGCTGCGTACCTGTCGTGATTGTGGACTGTCATGCGCCGGAATAAACAGGTTAAGCAGGTCGCGTAGCGCTTGACCGCCGGTACGGTGATCCAGATCGGCCAACGGCAGATAATTAAAGGATAACTGGCGGATCAACCGCCAGGCCATTTCTCGTTCCGCCAGTGGATGCTGCGGCGGGCGAGGCGGACGAATAAGTCCCACGCCCGCCACCGGGATGGCCGCATCCACGGTCAGATCGTCCCAGCCATTGCGTGCAATAAGGCAGGGGAGATCGCGGTTGGTGACCATGGCCGTGATGGTGATATGGCGCAGATTTTCCGGGTACGGCGCTTCATATTGGTCAACCAGTGACAGGAACACTTCCGATCCCGTATAGGGGGTGCGGGTGCCGTAGCGGCGGGCGTTTTCCGACAACCGACGCGGCTCCCGACGCAGGGAAAAATAGCGCCCGTGGTTGCCTTCATCGTTATTGCGGGTGTGGTAGAGCGGGCGAAAGGTCATTTTCCGTGTAGTGTCGGTTTCCAGCCCTTCCACTTCCTGGACCGAGAACACCTCATAATCCAGTGGATGGGTCCTGTCCACCACAAGGTGCTGCTCTGTCGAGCTGTGGGTGACGTCGATTCGGGCGGTGACGCGGGGAAAAAGGTTAACAACCGGGGTGCAGAACAGGCTGAACTGTGACGCATTTGTCTGGTGGATCAGCCAGTCCGGCGGCAGGTGGTTTAGTAAGATCACAATCTCCGCCACGCCGCCGTTAATTTTCTGTAACCCGGCAGACAGACCTGCCGGGGTGAAAAAATAAAAGCGTTCCGGACATGCAAAATATTCATGCAGCAGGTTATGACCGTGAAATACGTTCCAGGCCAGTGGCAGCAGTCCCTGACCTGGTTCCAGCCCCTCGTAGGTAACTGGCTGTTTCAGATTTACATCCAGTACGCCGTCAAAATGACCCGGAACGCCTGCCAGTGTGGCAATGGAACTGGTATGCAGAAGTTCGAACAAGTGAGAGGCTGTGCGTTCCTCGCCGCAGAGATATAGCGGCAGCCTGTCCAGCCCGGCAAGTTGGCTAAACGTCAGTTCACCGAAGGTGCGCAGAGTAATACGCAGCGCACCGGCGACATGAATGTTGGTAGGTAGGTAGCGATGCAGAGCTGGCATATCCGGTGGAGCGGCGGTCAGGCGCACCTCTTCGATGGTGAGCGGCCACAGCGTCACATCCTGGCTGCTGCGAAACTGGCAGGCGGTACTTTCCCCTTCCGGAATGGCGGAAAAAAAAGCGGTGTCGCGTGGGACGGTGAATCCCTTTGCCAAATCGCCTTCTTCCGGATCGGGATGCAACTGTGCCACGCTCATTGAGGGCGTGGGAGTAACATAATTGGGGCTGACGACCTCCAGCAGGCGCTGGGTGAAACGCGGAAATTCAGCGTCAATTTTAAGCTGCGTACGGGCAGTCAGGAAGCTGAAGGCCTCAACCATCCGCTCCACATACGGATCGGCAATATCCGTTCCCTGCATTCCCAGCCGGGCGGCGACTTTGGGATGACGTGCGGCAAATTCGGCTCCCGTTTCACGCAGGTAGCTCAGTTCGCGGTTATAGTATTCCAGTAGCCGTGGATCCATCGGTCACCCTCTATATTAAAAAAACGTAATGCGGCTCTGTTCCATATCCAGCGCGCTGCGTACCCGGAATGCCGTCGGATACGGCTGCGTAAGGATTTCGCCACGAATTTCAAACTGTAATGTGTTATGGCCACTCTGGCGTTGTTCATCCTGTAGTGGAATTATTTGCAGGGTGGATGCTTTCAGCCGGGGTTCAAATCGAGTAATCGTGCGTAAAATAGCCCTGCGGATATCGTCCCACTTGTGTTCATACAGAAAGCTGCCTGCCAGTGGAGGCAGGCCGTAGTTCAGAACAGAAGCTGCCGCCTCTGGGTAGCGAGTGGCATCAATATCATCTTCATGACTGACGGTGTTGAGTAAAAATGATAAATCCCGGCGGATGATCTCCTTGAACTGGACTGAACTGACGCTGATATCGTGATCGCGCTTCTGCTGCGGGGCATCGTCACAAAGTCGATCAAACAATGTAGGCATCAGGTGGTTGCTTTGGCGCAAGCGAGAGGCGCTCATGCGTCACTGCTTTTGGGTGTATTAAAGGTACAAGAGGTCATATCCAGCAGGCTGATATCGCCGTGGCTGGTGAGCCACATTTTTTGTCCTAACGCCGTAACCAGAGTTTCTCCTGGCCCATCCTGCCAGGTGGTTTCCCGGCACAGACGCAAGGCGTCAGCAGCGCTTTCAGAACCACTGTAGCGAGGAAACAGCCAGGCGCTGTGTGTGTCGCCGTTGTGAAGTGTGATATTGACGGGTTTCCAGATTAGATCTGTCAGATTAGCCGGCAGGGGGGATTTCAGTGAACGAATTTGCGAAAATGGCAGCCAGATATACACGCCACCAGCGACCAGTTCCAGCACCGGGCCGGTACGCGAGTCACTGTCGCTTATCCAGTCGAATACGCCGCCATTCCACTGCCCGGTGGTGTCTGTTATAGCTTCAAGCGCGTGGCTGCGGTTGGCATCGGCTTCCTGCACTTCGCCGCGGGCGTTACAGGCGAGAGCAGCCAGTAAATCCTCCATCCAGGCGAGTGGTGGGAGAATAAAACCGGGACGCTGTTCGCCCTGAAAGCAGGAGTGACGGTATATTTCACAGCGGATCAGCTCGCCAAATACCTGTGCCTCGCGAGCATAATTTGCGTCCACTCGGGCGCACAGTTGAATTTGTTGCAGCGCCCGCGACCAGTCACCGATCGCGCACAATAACTGAAACAGGCTGTGCCGACGTGAAGCCTGTGCCGGGTGCATCTTTACCTGGTGTTCCGCCAGTTGAATGCCCTCCGCCACGGAATAGTCTCGCAGCAGCGCCGACAAGGTAGCCGGTAGCACGTTATTGTTTGTCATGAGTGATGTCTCCGTGTTGTGCCGGGTTTATCCGGTAATGGCTGTCAATGCCGATGACACGGTGCTCTCGCTGCGTCAGATCGGGCAGAATGGCGTTATGCACTGCCTCCGGTTTGTATTCAGGAGAAAGCAGATGCAGGATATCAGGAGGAGTCTTTTTGGTAGGCCAGGTCGTTTCTCCTTCACCGGTGGCATCCAGTACATCGAGAATAGCGTCAATACTTAACCCGCCAGTGACCATATCCTGTAATGTATCGGCTTCAGTGACCAGATCACGCAATGAAGACAACTCCTGCGTGCCACCCTCTCCATTAAGGGGGAAAGGATCGGCATGACGATGAATATCTTGTTCAGGAGACAACAACGCCTGGCGGTATTCCTGATAAAGCAAGGTTAGTGGGGTATCTGAATCTGGGGTGCCTTCAGTAGCAACTGCGCCATGAACCGGAATAATATCGAACGGATTTTGCTGCTGCTGTTGTTGTTGTCGAAACCAGTCGAGATCGAGATATTCGGTTATTGTTTCAGGCGAAATGACAGGTTGCAGTGCCGTTTTTTTCTCGCATGGCTCAGGAGACATCGGATTGTCCCGGACTAGACACCAGGAAGATAACCCCCATTCAATCAGGTCCCCTTCATTCAGGCGCATACGGTGATGTGGCTCCACAATCAGGTCATTTACCGTGCAACAATATTCATCGGACAGATTGATTATCCACCATGCCTCTTCGTGGCGAGTCAGGCTGAGAGCAATCTTTGTATCCTCACCCACATCAAAAACAGGGCTCCATGGCGCTTTGACTGTGAAGATAATCTGTGTTCCTGCAGTGGCGTAAATGGTGCCATCGGTAACGCCGTGCCCCTGTATTTTTTGCAGTCCCCAGGTAATAATTTGTTTCATTACGTATCACTGTATAGAGTGTTTTTTTAATAGAGTATTTATTTTTATTTTTTAGATAAGTAACGCTGATTAATTTGCTTTATCAATATTAATTTTCTCGTAAATATATAATGGTGATTATTGTTGATATATATTCATGATATGAATTCAATTAACTTCTTGTATTGAAAATCATCATAAAAAAGATACTAACCGTTATATTACATTGCATTCTGTGATATGCATCATTGTTTCAATCTGAGATTTTGATAATTCTATTAATTAGAAATCTTAATCGGTACATTTATATTTATGTATCATTTATATGTTTTTACATCATTAGGTGTAACAGATGGACACTCCTGTTTCACGCAGTGCACTATATGGAAAGCTAACAAGACCTTTATTTCGGTCTTTAGAATCTGCGACAACGTTCTGTAAATTGCGCGCTAATCCTTATGTCGAACTGATACATTGGTTGCATCAGCTAATACAACAACCAGAGAATGATATTCACAATGTACTTCGACATTACCAAATAACATCTGCTGATGTTGAGACGGCGTTAATTCAGCAATTGAATATATTACCTTCCGGCGCGAGTGTAATTAGCGATTTTTCCCACCACATCGATCTTTCTGTTGAGAAAGCCTGGATGTTGGCAAGTATCCGCTTTGGTGATCAAAAAATTCGTAGTGGTTGGTTACTACTTGCCTGGTTAACCACACCAGAATTATATCGAGTGTTAAAAAAGATCTGTGCGCCACTAGCTGCGCTGCCGGTAGATGAATTGTTAGATATTCTTCCATCTTTAATCACATCATCTCCTGAAATAACAGAAATGCCATATGACGGTTCGGATTTGAATTCTGCTGTTCCGGGGGAAGCAAGTCAGGTATTTCCGAGCGAATCAGCCGGGAGCAAATCCGCATTGGCGAAATACTGCCAGGACATGACAGCACTGGCGCGTGAAGGTGGTATCGATCCGGTCACCGGTCGCGGGCACGAGATCCGTACCATGACGGATATTCTACTGCGTCGTCGCCAGAACAATCCCCTGCTAACCGGTGAGGCCGGCGTTGGGAAAACGGCAGTGGTGGAGGGATTCGCGCTGGCGATTGTTAAGAGTGAAGTGCCGCCTTCATTGCGTAATGTACGGCTGCTGTCGCTGGATGTCGGGGCGTTGCTAGCCGGGGCGTCCATGAAGGGCGAATTTGAATCCCGTCTGAAGGCGCTGCTGGAAGAAGCTGCGCGCTCACCGCAGCCGGTGATTTTGTTTGTCGATGAAGTTCACACCCTGGTGGGCGCTGGTGGTTCATCCGGTACAGGTGACGCCGCCAACCTGCTGAAACCGGCGCTGGCGCGCGGCAGCCTGCGCACCATCGGCGCAACCACCTGGAGTGAGTACAAACGGCATATTGAGAAAGATCCAGCATTGACCCGGCGTTTTCAGGTGTTACAGGTCGCAGAGCCGGAAGAGGTTGCTGCTGTTGAGATGGTCCGCGGGTTAGTCAACTCGCTGGAAAAACACCATGACGTCCTGATCCTTGATGAGGCCGTGCGCGCCGCTGTACAGCTTTCTCACCGTTACATTCCGGCCCGGCAGCTACCGGATAAGGCCATTAGTCTGCTGGATACGGCGGCGGCCCGTGTGGCGTTGTCGCTCCATACCCCGCCTGCGAAAGTCCAGTATTTGCGTCAGCAGCTCAACGCTGCCGAACTGGAGCGGGAGTTGTTATTAAAGCAGGAAAAAATGGGTATCCGCGCAGAGCGGGGCGACACACTGGCGACACGGATCGCATCATTGAATACAGACCTTTCTGACACCGAAGAGCGCTGGCAGCAGGAACTGGAGTTGGTTCATACCTTACAAAAACAACGTTCAGCAGAACCTGACGAGCATGACGAAACCGCGTTGCAACAGTCGGAAGTGGCATTAAGAGGTTGGCAGGGCGAAAACCCCGTCGTTTTCCCGGAAGTCAATGCGGCAGTAGTCGCCGCCATTGTCTCCGACTGGACCGGTATTCCCGCCGGCCGCATGGTGAAAGATGAAGCCAGCCAGATTCTGGAACTACCCGCACGTCTGGCGCAGCGTGTTACCGGACAGATGGACGCGCTGGCACAGATTGGCGAGCGTATCCAGACCGCGCGGGCGGGTTTAGCTGATCCGCGTAAACCAGTAGGGGTATTTTTACTTGCCGGGCCGTCTGGTGTCGGTAAGACCGAAACCGCGCTGGCGTTGGCGGAATCTATCTACGGTGGTGAGCAGAACCTGATCACCATCAATATGAGCGAGTTTCAGGAGTCGCACACCGTCTCCACGCTGAAGGGGGCTCCGCCCGGCTACGTGGGCTATGGCGAAGGTGGCGTGCTGACGGAAGCCGTACGCCGTCACCCCTGGAGTGTGGTGCTGTTGGATGAAATTGAAAAAGCCCATCACGACGTCCACGAGTTGTTCTACCAGGTATTCGATAAAGGAGCGATGGAGGACGGCGAAGGTGTTCACATCGATTTCAAAAATACCACGTTATTGTTGACTACTAATGCTGGGGCGGAACTTATCAGCCAACTCTGTGAGGATCCGGCGCTGATGCCCGATTCGGCAGGGTTAAAAGAGGCGTTAATGCCAGAGTTACGCAAACACTTCCCGGCGGCTTTCTTGGGGCGTGTGACGGTTATTCCTTATTTACCGCTGGATGAGACGGCGCGTGGTGTTATTGCCCGCCTGCATCTTGGCAGATTGATGGATCGGATGGCGGAGCAGCATGGCGTTTCACTGGTGTATGGCGATGAACTGATTACGCATATTGTGTCGCGCTGCCCGATGCACGAAACAGGCGCTCGTTTGCTAATCGGCTATATCGAACAACATATCCTCCCACAACTGTCCCGTTACTGGTTGCAGGCGATGACAGAGAAAACGGCCATCACGCAAATCCGCATTCGTGTTGATGACGATGAACAGGTTATTTTTGAAACGGATTAATGGAGCATCCTTATGGCAAAAGAATTAAGTGGTGCACTGTGGGTCAGTCGCTTTACTGGAAGTTCTTCCACCAATGATTTGCAGGGAGCTTTTCGTGCATCGGTTGATAATTTCTTGCACGCGTCTGGTAATGCGCATTCAAGGGGCCGTATTTCTGCAACATATCGTCCTCCTGCCAGAGCATATCTCATGCACTGGTCAATTGATGGACATTAAATATGACTTTTCGTTATTCGGCGTTGTGGACATTTCTGTTAATGATGTTCGCTTTCTGTGTTCAGGGGGAACCGCCTTTACCACAGGATGTGCAACATTTTCTGAGTAATGCGGAAATGTGCCAGCATTTTGCTGGTGAATGGGACAGTTCTTTAGCAGAGAAGGATAAAAGAGACATCGAAAAGGGGGTTGATACCTGGTGTCCTCCGGCGAAGAAATCACTCCCTGTGCTGCGGGAAAAGTACAAAGAAAACAAAGAGATTATAAAAATACTCTCTGCGTATGATTTTTAAACTGTACCGTCGGACCACTCCCCTGGTGTCGTCGGCTGACTGATAAGGAAATGAAGGATTATGGCTATCAACAATAGCGCGCAGAAGTTTATTGCCCGCAACCGAGCGCCCCGAGTGCAGATTGAGTATGACGTTGAGATTTACGGCTCCGAGAAAAAAATCGAGCTGCCGTTTGTCATGGCAGTGCTGGCCGATCTGGCCGGTAAACCACGTGAAGAGCTGCCATCGGTCACTGACCGTAAATTCCTTGATATTGATATCGATAACTTTAATGAACGTATGAAAGCCATCGCGCCGCGCGTGGCGTTTGCTGTCCCCAATACGCTGACGGGCGAAGGGCAGTTGATGGTCGATATCACGCTGGAGAATATGGACGATTTCTCGCCTGCGCAGATTGCCCGTAAGGTGGATGCCCTGAACCAGCTGCTGGAAGCACGTACTCAGCTTGCCAACCTGCAAACCTACATGGATGGTAAAGCGGGAGCAGAAAATCTGATCAACAAACTATTACAAGACCCGACGTTACTGAAAGCTCTGGCCAGCGCGCCAAAACCTGTCGCTCAACAGGAAAGTGTCTTATCAGGTGAAACGGGAACAGCAGACTAACTGCGATTTTATTAAGGAACTTTCATGGTAAACGATACTCTTCTGGCGACTGGCGGCCTCTCTGCTGCGCAAACCACTGCCTATCAGGAAACGGAATTTGATTCGCTGCTGGATAAAGCCTTCCGTCCCAAGACTCCTCAGGCTGCAAAGGCTGTTGAGGCGGCAGTTCAGACGCTGGCCCAACAGGCTCTGACAAATACGATCACTGTTAGTGATGATGCTTATAAAAGTATTGCTGCAATTATTGAGCAGATCGATTTCAAATTAACTGAGCAGATCAAACTAATCCTGAGTCATCCGGAATTTCAGAAACTGGAGTCCTCCTGGCGTGGGATGGAACATTTGGTTTACAACACCGAAACCGATGAAAAATTAAAAATCCGCTTTATGAACCTTTCGAAGGATGAATTGCGGAAAAATATGAAGCGTTACAAAGGGATCGCGTGGGATCAAAGCCCCATGTTCAAAAAGTTGTATGAGGCCGAATATGGGCAGTTAGGCGGAGAACCTTACGGTTGTATTATTGCGGATTATTATTTTGATCACACGCCACCGGATGTGGATCTGCTCGGCTCCATTGCCAAAGTGGCAGCCTCAGCCCATGCGCCGTTTATTGCCGGGGCCTCTCCGTCAGTGTTACAGATGGACTCCTGGCAGGAACTGGCTAACCCGCGTGACCTGACCAAAATTGTGACCCAAAACCTCGAATACGCACCGTGGAACTCGCTGCGAAAAAGTGAGGATTCTCGCTACATTGGCCTGACGATGCCACGTTTTCTCTCCCGTTTGCCTTATGGTGCGAAAACAAACCCCGTCGATGAGTTTGATTTTGAAGAAGATGCAGATGGCGCAGACCACAGCAAATATGTCTGGAGCAATGCCGCCTATGCAATGGGTGTAAATATCAACCGTTCTTTCAAACATTACGGTTGGTGTACGTTGATCCGTGGCGTGGAATCTGGTGGAGCGGTGGAAAATCTGCCCTGTCATACCTTCCCGACCGATGATGGCGGCGTGGATATGAAATGCCCGACAGAAATTGCCATCTCTGACCGTCGTGAAGCTGAACTGGCGAAAAATGGTTTTATCCCACTTATCCACCGCAAAAACTCTGATTACGCCGCCTTTATTGGCGCGCAGTCTCTACAAAAACCGCAGGAGTATTACGATCCGGACGCTACGGCCAACGCCAATCTCTCAGCTCGTTTGCCATATCTGTTCGCCTGTTCACGGTTTGCGCACTTCCTCAAATGTATCGTGCGCGACAAGATCGGCTCGTTCAAAGAGCGTGAAGATATGCAGCGCTGGCTCAATGAATGGATCATGAACTACGTTGATGCCGATCCGGTGAACTCCTCGCAGGAAACCAAAGCTCGCCGCCCGCTGGCAGCTGCCGAAGTGGTGGTGGAAGAGGTGGAGGGGAATCCGGGCTATTACGACGCCAAATTCTTCCTGCGCCCGCATTTTCAGCTTGAAGGGTTAACAGGATCACTGCGTCTGGTGACAAAACTGCCGTCAGTAAAACAGGGTAATGCCTGATTTTTATGAATATTTTAATGAATGATGCCGGGTAATACTCTGGGGGATATATGGCATATGTTTATGGACTGGTAGATTCATTGCAGGGCACTGACATGGTGGGAATGGCGGGGGCAGGAGACAGAAAGGAATGTGTGTTCTTAGTTCAGGTATATGCACATGTGGGGAATACTGGAGCCTGGAAGCAGGGGCGAAAGGTTTTTGGGGATAAATCGATCCCCAGAGGAACAGCAATTGCCACTTTTGTTAACGGAAAGTATCCCTCGAGGCAGAATGAGCATAAGCATGCCGCTTTCTATCTGGAACAGGATAGTCAGTATATTTATGTTATGGACCAGTGGACAGGTAAAACCACGAAAGTCTCTGCACGCCCTATTTCCCGAAAAGGTGGAATGCGCAGCGATGGAACATATCCTGATGCCAGTAATAATGCGGAAGCTTTTTATATTATTGAGTAGAGGATAGATTCAATGGGGACACGTTTTATTTTTTCTCTGTTGTTGGGTTTTATGTTGTTTTATTCACAATTTGTTACTGCGTGGGAAGTCAGTTGCCCCGTGTTTATCAATATAAAATCCTCAACAACAGTACTGGAGCCAGATATATCTGCATCGTGGCAGAGATCTTCCCGCTATGAACCCCGTCTGTGGTTGGACGGGGTAGGGATGTCGCAGGGAAAACCTGAAAATCGGGTGGATCTAAAACCAGAGACAGAGACAATAAAGGGTGAAACCAGGCAAATATGGGATACCACAATGGCCAGTAATCAGAATAGTGAACGTTACTGGGTTTCCTGTATTTATAACCATGGACAGGTTTGGTTATCACAACCGGTCCCTGCATTGGCGACACAGTGCCAGGCATCTTCTTTGCCGGGGCAGCGGGTACCAGGAGAGTCATCGGTATCTGTGACATGTAAATAGAAGTAATACATTCATTTTGTGAATTAATGACGTGCCGGTATCTCATTACCGGAAATTATACAGCCTTCTATTCTTCTGAAATTAAGGAGAGGGGGTTCTGTACGGCCATGGTTTACCTGAATTCATATGCGAAGATAAACCAGGGATTATTTTAAGTAATTCTTAATAAGGAAATGAAAATGGCTTATGACATTTTTCTGAAAATTGACGGCATTGACGGCGAGTCAATGGATGACAAACATAAAAATGAAATTGAGGTGCTGAGCTGGCGCTGGAATATCCACCAGGAGTCCACCATGCACGCAGGTAGCGGTCTGGGATCCGGCAAAGTCTCCGTGACTAACCTGGAGTTTGAACATTACATCGATCGCGCTAGCCCGAACCTGTTCAAATACTGCGCCTCTGGTAAGCATATTCCGAAGTCCATCCTTGTCATGCGCAAAGCAGGCGGCAATCCGCTGGAATACCTCAAATATACCTTCACTGACCTGATTGTGGCTGTTGTTTCCCCCAGTGGTAGTAAGGAGGGTGAGATCGCCTCCCGCGAGAGAGTCGAACTATCTTTCAGCACCGTGAAGCAGGAATACGTGGTGCAGAACCAGCAGGGTGGCAGTGGCGGCACTATCACGGCAGGTTACGATTTCAAAGCTAACAAAGAAATTTAAGCAATATTTTCCCGGCCAGGTATATAGCCTGGCCGGTTTTTATTATTTGATTTTAAAGGAAATTACAGTGAATAAATGGCGTAACCCCGGTGGGTGGTTATGTGCGGTAGCTTTGTCTTTTGTCTGCCTGCTTTCCGGGTGCAGCATTGACAGCGACGATGTGCCGGAGCTGATGTCACAAAGACTCGATCTGGTGGTTAAGGCTTCCGATAAGGTGAATCCTGACAATCAGAAAAAAGCCGCGCCCATAGAGATACGCGTTTATGAACTGAAAAATGATGCAGCTTTCATAGCGGCGGACTGGTGGTCCCTTCAGGACAATGACAAAGCTGTTCTTGCCGATGATTTACTCCACCGCGACAGCTTTATCTTGCGCCCGGGCGAGGAGAAAAAGCTGCGTCGTGCTCTCAATAAAGAAACCACGGCACTGGGGATCCTCGCCGGCTATCGCAATCTGGGAAAATCAGTCTGGCGGGCCACGTATAAAATTCCTGATCCCCCGGAAAAAAGCTGGTACAGCCGCTTTATGCCGAAGAAAAAAGTCGAACTGGATGCCGGTATAGAGCAAAGCGCTATAGTGATTAAAGAACGGGATGAGTAAATTATGAGTTGGAATAACCGTGTGGTCTGGAGTGAAGGACAATTTTTGCTGCCACAGATGTTTCAGCAGCAGGAACGCTATCTGGAACATATCATTCATTACCGCAGTTTGCCGCTTTCGCCTTTTTTCTGGGGCTTCAGTGAATACGGCATTGATAGTGAGGCGCTGAACATCGGAAAACTGGTACTCACGAAGGCTTCCGGAGTGTTTGCCGACGGTACGCCGTTTAATGCGCCGGGTCACACACCACTACCGCCGCCTCTGACCATCCTACCAGAGCACCTTAACCAGTTGATTTATCTGGCAGTGCCAATACGTACGCCGAACAGTGAAGAAACCAGCTTCGGCAATAACCCGGAATCACTGGCACGCTTTTCGGTGCATGAAAATGAAATCCGCGATGCCAACTCTCTGGGGCGCGGCGCACAACTGTTGCAACTTAGCCACCTGCGTCTGCGACTGTTGCCGGAAAAGGCGGTGACAGATGCGTGGATCGGTTTGCCCCTGACGCGCATTACGACGATACATCCTGATGGACGCATCGAGCTTGACAACGATCTGATCCCGCCGGTGGCAAATTACCAGGCAAGCGCACTGATATGTACGTGGCTGTCGTGGATCAACGATTTAATAAAAATGCGCGCAGATTCACTGGCGCAACGGTTGACGGGCAGCGATAAACACGGCCATGAGGCGGCAGAGGTATCGGATTACCTGCTTCTGCAAATTCTCAATCGTTTCGGCCCCTTACTGATTCATATGGCGAAAACGCCGCTGTCGCCAGAAGTGCTCTATCGGAACCTGTGTGAACTGGCTGGGGAACTCTCTACCTACGTACGGCCACAGACGCGCCGTCCGGAAGAATATAAAGAATATAAGCACCTGACGCCCTATGCCGGGCTGAAATCGGTAGTGGATGAGGTGCAGTACCTGCTGAATGCTGTGCTGATCCGCGGAGCGCAGCGAATCACTCTGGAGGAGGGAACTTACGGTATTCTCAATGCGGTGGTTGAGCCTTCCGAACTGTCAGATTTCAGCTCATTAGTGTTGGCGGTGAAGGCGCATATGTCCGCAGATACCTTACTGCAACATTTTTCGGCCCAGACCAAAATAGGGCCGTCCGAACGCCTGCCGGAATTGATTCGCTCGCACCTGCCGGGTCTTGCTTTACAGGTATTGCCGGTGCCGCCGCGTCAGATCCCGTTCCAGGCTGGCTACATCTATTACGACATCCGCCGCGACGGTGTGCTGTGGGAACATATCGCCCGCTATGGCGGTATGGCGATGCACACCGCCGGAGAATTTCCGGGGCTGGAGTTGGAGTTGTGGGGAGTTCGCGATAAATGACCGACGAGATTCTGACGCCACCTGCGGTGAATACCCTGTCATTCCAGCCATCAGTGGGTGGCACAAAGCCGCCTGATAATGACATCCAGGACAGCCTTCGTGGGGAAGATATCAAGGTGGTGGTTGAAGATGGCCCGGATATGAAGCTTCGTCTGGCCGAAATTACTGCTGCCGTGAATCCTCTACTGGCAGCGGCCAGCCCGTTGCTATGCGCACTGGCGCAAATGCCCCGCGAACTTTCCCCAGGTTTTGTCGAACATTACCGTGTCTTACTGGAGCGTGAAGTTCGTAGATACCAGACGCTGTGTGATCAGGCAAACCTGCGCCGCGAACATGTGCTGGCGGTGCGCTATTGCCTGTGTACGTCGCTTGACGAAGCTGCCAACAACACCACCTGGGGGCGTCGTGGTGTTTGGGCTGGAAAAAGCCTGCTGGTTACTTTTCATGGCGAAAGTGAAGGCGGCATCAAGCTATTTCAGATAATTGGGCGTCTGGCCGCAAGTTTCCAGGAGCACAGCGATGTGCTGGAAATCATATACCACATTCTGGGGCTGGGTTTTGAAGGCCGCTACAGCGTTCGGCCCGACGGGCGTAAGCAACTGGACGATATCCGTCAGCAACTGTTGACCCAATTGGTCCAGCGCCGCGATCCGATAACGCCGACGCTCTCACCGGGGTTTACCGGTGCCGTCAGCGGACGGATGCGGCGGATGCGCCGGATGCCGGTCTGGCTGAGTGCAGGAATAGCTCTGTTGGTGATGCTGACGGTATTTGGCCTTTATAGCCACCGGATGGATCTCGCCACCGAAACCGTACAGCAACGTATCGACGCCATCGGTAAACACCTGCCGCCACCGCCCGTTCCGGTGCACAAACTGCGGCTGAAAATCCTGCTGGCGAACGAAATCGCGCGTGGCCTGCTGACGGTTGAGGAAGATGAGCACCACAGTCGGGTGGTATTCCGTGGCGACACGATGTTTGTACCGGGGCAGAAAACCGTGAATGACACGTTGCGCTCGGTGATTGATAAGGCCGCGCGAGAGATTGCGCGTGTGGGCGGCGCGGTGACGGTGACCGGACACACCGACAGCCAGCCGATCCACTCCGCTGAATTCCCCTCCAACCAGGTATTGTCGGAAAAACGGGCGACGGAAGTGGCTTCGTTGCTGACATCTGGTGGCGTTCCGGCTAGCCGAATTCGGGGTGTCGGTAAAGGGGATACTATGCCGGTGGCTGATAATAGTACTAAAACTGGACGAGCGCAGAATCGCCGGGTGGAAATTCTGGTGGTGGAGTGAATTAATAATGGAAAAGCTAGAGTGTAATGCGTCTAACCATTCGCCAGTGTGGGGAGTAACAGAATTTATATTCTGGAAACTGGCGCCTAAAAAATGGGGGGGAGGCGTAGCATTTGGGCGTTATTTTAAAGATGGTTGGGTGAAGCATAACTGTCTTTTGATCAATGCAGCTGCAAATGCCTGGCATTTACCTGCCCCCTTACTTGCTGGAGTTTGTTGGATTGAAGTAGGGGGAGATCCTCAGATTATAGACACGCTGGCATTTGAATTTCGTGCTATGAGTTGGAGTGGGCCTGAATGGGTTGATGAACATATCACAATCGCTTCGAAACCAGAAAAAACTTCTTTTGGTGCGGTGAGTATACAATTGCGAACTGCAGCCAGAACACTCGGGCTTGATGAGACTAAAATGGACAACTCTCAGTTGCGTGAGCTGGCAAATTGTCTCCAGCATGATGTGTTTAATATACAATTAGCTGCAAGACATCTTTATCAATTGGCTGAAAAAGATGGTTTTCAGGTATCCTTACCTCACCTGACAAAAGAACAAATAAGAATTATTGGGGCTCGTTATAATCGAGGTGTTTCCCTTAGTCTGGAAAAAATAAAGGAAGATGCCAGCTATGGCGATTTTATTATAAATAACTGGTTACATTTCTCTAGTTTATTAATAACTACCTGGAAGTCTTCATGAGAAAAATAATTCAGATATCAGGGTGGTTATTATTTATTATGGGATTGGTCACTATCATGCTTTTTTCCGGGAGTGAGTACCAGTGGATGCAGGATATGGACCCTTCAATAACAGCATTACCTCAGGGAAACGGAAATAGAGATGTAATCAGAAAATTAATTTATTCTATTTCAGTGGCTATTCAGATTGTTCTTTATTTTCTTTCAGTATCGCGTACAGGAAAGGGATTTTCAGCCCTGGGTATTTTGCTATTACTGATTACCGCATGGAGCTCTGAACAATAATGCAAAAATTTCTCAGTCTGCTGTTTTCCCGCCGCACACTGGCCGTTGTCGGCGTGGTGGTGCTGGCGTTGCTGGTCTGGTTTATCGGGCCGCTGGTGGCGTTTGACACCTTGCATCCGCTTGCGTCCGTGGGTAGCCGGGTAGTCACTATCGTTCTGTTACTGATGTTCCTTGCACTGTGGCTGGTTAATTGGTCTATGAGCATCATTGGCGTTACGGTTCTGTGCCTGGTTATCGGCTTTGTTTCACCGTTGCTGGCCTTCGGTGATGTTCATCCATTTGCGCCGCTGTGGCTGCGTCTGACGCTTATCGGCCTAATCCTTCTGTCTTATGCGCTGTATGGTCTGTACCGACTGTGGCGGGCGCTGCGTCTGGATGAACAACTGTTGCGCCGTTTCCTGCATCCGCGTGGGGAAGACGTACCTGTGGCAGGGGAAATTAAAGCCGACCTGCGTACCGTCAGCCATATTGTCACTCGCGCCATCCGGCAACTGAAGCAACTGCGCGTAGACCTGCCGGGCTGGCGTAATGTGCTGGAAGGAAAGCGTTTTCTGTACGAACTGCCGTGGTTCATGGTTATCGGCAGCCCCGGTGATGGTAAAACTACCGCGCTGCTTAACACCGGGCTACAGTTTCCGCTGGCGGAGCAGATGGAGCAGACCGCGCATATCCTTACCGTGCCGGGCGGCGGCACGCTGCACTGCGACTGGTGGTTCATCAACGAAGCGGTGCTCATTGACACTGCCGGGCGCTATGCCCGCCACGATGACGGCGGTGAAATCAGTGCGACCCAGCGCAACGCCGGGGAATGGCAGGGGTTTCTGGGGCTGCTGCGTAAACACCGTCCCGGCGCACCGCTGAACGGCGTTATCCTGACGCTAAACGTGGCGGATCTGACCGCGCAGTCCCCGGCGGAACGACTGGCTGCCTGTGCGGCTCTGCGTGCGCGGCTGGCTGAACTGCGTGAGACGCTGGGTATTCGTTTCCCGGTTTATCTGGTTGTCACTAAGATGGATCTGCTGCCGGGCTTTACGGAGTATTTCCGTGGGCTGACCAGTCACCTGCGTGCCCAGGTCTGGGGCTTCACCCTGCCATACAGCCGCAGGCGTCACGCCAGCGATCCGCAGTCGTTGCATGCGCTCTGTGGCCAGGAACTGGCAAATCTGACGCTGCGGCTGGATCAGGGGCTGGATATCCGGTTGCAGGAAGAGTACGACCTTAAAAGCCGTCAACGGCTCTACCGCTTTCCGCGCGAATTTTCCGCGCTGGGCGCGCCGCTGCTGGAAGCCATTGAACAGATTTTCCTCGATTCAAAATTTGACGCCACTCAGCTTAACAACACCCTACGCGGCGTATTTTTTACCAGCGCCGCACAGGCGCAGGTAGACGCGGTGGCCGATCAGACGGGCATCTGGCAGCGCTTTGTCCGGGCGATCAAAGGGAAAGTGGAGTCACCTTCTCATACCTTACCGGACGGCAACCGCAGCTATTTTCTTCATGACCTACTGACCCAGTTTATCTTCCGTGAAGCACACCTGGTGGAGCCGAATCTTCAATGGGCCTGGCGTTATCGCCTGCTGCGTACTGGCGGGCATCTGCTGGTACTAGCGTTGGCTTTCTGGTTGTGGCAGGGAATGCAGGGCAGCCAGCAGGGTAACAGCGGCTATCTGAATGAAATCGCCAGCCGGACGGTCCAACTGGATGGTGACGTCAAAGCCTATACCGGAAAACCTGCTATGCAGCCTGTCCCAGTCCTGTTGAACCAGGCGCGGGCGCTCTCTGCCTGGCCGGGGCTGGACCCGGACTCACCGCCGCTGGCCTGGCGTTATGGCCTTTACAGCGTTCCGCCAGTAATGGAGAGCGTCGCATCCCTGTATGACCGCCTGCTGGACCAGCTCCTATTGCCGCCACTGGTGAAGCGCATGGAATATGTGCTTTCAGATGCCATTGCTCGTCAGGACAGCAAAGCCGCGTATGACGCTCTGCATGTTTATCTGCTGCTGAATCTTGATAAAGACCACGAGGACAAATACAACGCAGCGGAGATCCACGCCTGGGTACTGAACGATCTGGAAAACCGCGATAGCGTGGCGGAGTTCGGCGGCCGTGCAGCAGTGCTGGAACATATCGACGCCCTGTTTGACGGCAGCCGCGTGGTGCATTCGCCTTATGACAAAGATGAGGGACTGATCCGCATGGCGCGGGCTTTCCTTGACGGTCATACCAGCACCGAGCGTATCTATACTCGAGCCCTGGCTTCCATGGAGAGCGAAGCACCGCAGGAGTTTTCGCTGGTTCGCGCGGTGGGCGCGGATGCGGGGACGGTTTTTGTCCGCACGGATGGCGCGCCACTGGATAGGGGCGTGCCCGGCATCTTTACTCGCGAAGGCTACCGGGAACTGTTCGACAAACGGCTGTCGGAGTTTGTCGCCTCCGCATCAGTGGACGACGCCTGGGTAATGGGCCGGGAAAACGCGCAAAAAAAAACGACTGATATTGTGATGAGCCAGTTGCCGGGGCAGGAACTCCCGGTTACCCGTGAGGTACGCCGCCTGTATCTGGCTGAATATGCCCGCCGCTGGCAGGATTTTCTGGCTAGTATTCACAGCATCAACAGTGCCGGGGAAGACGGTAGTCCCGGACTGGCGTATGACCTTCAGGTGCTTCGCACACTGGCCTCGCCTGACTCACCTCTGATGCGCCTGAGTAAAGCGGTGGTGGAGCAGACCACGCTGGTACCGCCGCTGGATGCGCAGGCCAGACAAAAACAAATGGCCCAGCGCGCGCAGGACCGGCTCTCCGGTAATGCGGGTAAAGCAGTGCAGACGGCAAAGCTGTTGCAGGATATCCACCCGGAAGAGCGGCTGGAAAAATCGCTGGTGGATGACCGTTTCGCCGCTCTGCGGGAAGTGGTTTCCGGGCGGACGGACAGTGGACAGGGGGGCGGGGCGCCGCAGTTAAATTCGCTGCTGACAATGCTCAATGAGTATTACACCCAGCTCACCATCGCCGACAGTGCATTGGCAGCGAGCACATTACCGGGCCGCATTTCGGCGGCGGATAAACTACAACTGGAAGCGGCAAAACTGCCCGCACCGCTGAAAAATATTCTGCTGGATCTCACGCAACAGGGAACGCGAAAGATCAACGCCGGCACCGGTGAAGTGCTGAACGCGCAGATGGAAGCGGTGATCGGCGATGAGTGCCGTGATGCCATTGACGGGCGCTACCCCTTCACCGACAGCCCGCAGGAAGTCAGCGCGGACGATTTTAACCGTATCTTTGCTAGCGGCGGTGTGCTGGATGCCTTCTGGACGAAGCAACTGGCCCCGCTGGCGGATACCGCCAGCAACCCGTGGCGCTACAAACCGACCGAAGGCAATATGACCTTACAGGGACCGGACCTGATGCCATTTCAGGAGGCGAAACAGATCCGCAGCGTTTTTTTTAATGGGGAAGGCGGGAAAAAGTTTTCCTGGGCGATGCAGGTCCGCGTCGTGGATATGGACCCTGCAATCACTGAACTGGTGATTGATATCGACGGCCAGGTGCTGCGTTACGCTCATGGCCCGGTCAGGCCGCTAAAAGTGAACTGGCCGGGGCCGCGTAACGGTTCAATGGCAGAAATCACCGCCAGCCCGCGCATTCGCCAGGACACCTCGACGCTACTGACTAATGGACCGTGGGCGCTGTTTCACCTGCTGGATGCGGGTAAGGCGCAGGAGACGGCGGTACGGGGAACACAGCAGGTGGAGTACAGCTTTGACGGGCGGCGGGTGGTGCTGGAAATCACCGCCGGACGAGACTTTGACCCGGTGGATCGCGAGCTGCTGCAAAACTTCAGTTGCCCTACGAGGATTCTCTGATGCGCCGCGCTACGGCAGTATCGGCCCCGGCGATGTTCGGCAGGCTGCCAGACCAGCGGGACTACGTACGCTGGCGGGTGAGTGCGAACGAAGGGCAGGTGTGGCAGGCGTGGCTGAACCAGCAGACGTGGCTGGGGCAGGGGCGGCATATTGTTCTGCCGGAAGGAACGGATGCTGCGAAGGCCGGAATAAATGACGGTTGGATGCACCTGTCACCGCGTGAGAAAACGGCGCTGCCGGAACACCACCCATTGCCGTGGAGTTTTGTCCTGTCGCCGGGATTTTTACCCATTGGCGGGCGTGATGAGTGGCTGACCGGAGTATTGACCGCATCGCGAGACAGTACGGGCAGACCGTGGCCGCTGGTGATTTACCAGCGTGCCGGGCGAGAATGGCTGGAAGAGAGCCTGGATGACACGCAGGGCTGGCTGTACTGGCTGGCGCAGTTGACGGCAGCTCATGTCTCACCACAGACAGAACGTTGCGGTCGACTGATGGAGCAGACCGACCAGTTGTGGGCGCTATGGCGACCGGGGCCGCGCTGGGCACAGTGGTTGCGCGGCTTGCGACGTGTACCGCAGCGCAGCCGGGAACTGACCGACCTGCCGGACGCGCCGGTAGTGGAGCTGCCCGGTGTGCGTCATCTGCCGTGGCCGGGTTGGCCGGACAAAATGCTTGCGCAGGCACAGCAAGGACAGGGCTGGTTCTGGCAGCAGAACAGCGAAGGGCGGTATGTGGATGCGCTGCGGTTGGATATCCGGCAGCATTAAAAATAATCAGATGAGGAGTGAATCATTGGTTCTTATGATAAAGCCTGTAATAACGCTGGTGTAGTAAGGTTTGTACAGCAATATCTGAAAGAATGTGAATTAATCGCTAAACAACTTGATGTGCCCGTAGAAAATATCCTGGGGCTTGCCGCAAAGGAGTCCTTTTACGGGCAGGGTCGAATCGCGACAGAATACAATAACTATTTTTCCATACATGGTCCGACACCTTTACAGTCAGGGCAGGTTCACCCGCTGGGGAGTAATAAGGTTTGGGTTGCCACTTATACCTCTTTTTCAACTAGCGGAAAGTCCTTTGCAATCCGATTTGGTAATGCGGTCAGAAATAAAAAATCTCCGGAGCAATTTGCGCAGGCATTGATTGATTCTGGTTTTAATTCAGGTAAAAACAGTAATGGCGGCCATACCGGTTATGCTAGTGAGTTAGTGGGGGTGATTAATATGGTTAAGCGGAGAATAACATGTCCTGTAAATTAATATTAGTATTGCTTTTCATGGTCGTGTCCGTGAATTGTTGTGCTGAAATTCTTATCAGGAATGTGCCGCGGTTTGATCTAACGAATGTTAACCAGTCAGGTCTTACTGAAACACAGACGCAGGCATTATTGGTTTTTTCACTAAAAAATGAAAAATATAATGTGGAATTGTCTGGGGTTTTTCTTGACGGTTCTCTGAAAGATAAAAAAGGTAACCTGTTTCATCCTGGGTATTTTAGTTTTGGGGTAGGTTATAATTCTCCTTCCGCCGGTGCGACAGATGTGTGGGGACTATTTTCAGTTAGCCCTGTAACTGGTGATATATGGGAAGAGTATTCATGCAGGAGAATCTCATTTTCCGCGCTGCAAAAAATACAAAAAGGAATAATGAAAAAAACCGGAGCAACGTTTGCCAGTGAAGTGGTTCAGCGCCGGGGGCTGGGTTGTACGGATGAGTAGTACATGTCATGGAATTGCCTGCCGTGACCGTGCTGGCTAGCAAAAATGTTAACGCAGGCGCAGCAGGGGCATGGATGGTTCTGGCAGCAGAACAGCAAGGGGCGGTATGTGGATGCTTTGCGACTGGAGAAAAAATAATGTGCCCACGAATGCTGAGAATAGCTATACAAAAATATGACGATAAACGTGCAGATGGGGAAACAAATATACCCATGAACTTCAAGTTGATTGCTATCTGTTTACTTCAGGCTACCCTTGGTCCCATCTGCGTTGGTGGGTAAGCAAGCATCTTCAGGTTTATTGGATATATAGCAATATAAGGAGGTGAACATGGGTAACTCTCAGGATGAGGCTATTCAGCAGGCATACGATGCTTATGACGACTTAATGCTGGATAAACGATATATCAGGGACAATGATGCTTGGGGAGATTTAAAAATTGACCGTGAAAATGGTGCAATCTCATTGTTGCTCAGATGGAAATATAATTGGATAAAAAGATGGGATGCAAAAACTGATTGGACAGATATGGAGAAAAATGCCTTTCATGGGAAAGTTATTTTTGTCATTAATCAAACATGGAATAATAAGATTTTTTTATCCGTTTCTGGGAAGTCTGAGTTTGTCAGTAAGTTTAATGGTAAGGATTTATCTTTCACAATAGAAATAATTCAGACTGATCGGCATGGGTATTGGGATGTGGTGGTGTTTAAAATTGATAATGATGATCCAAATAGTTTTCGTCAGAGTTCCATTGTCTGGAATAGTCGATACGTTGAACTTGACTCTAAAGATATAGTTGCAGCAGCTAAATGCCTTGGTTCATCAAAAATTTGCCATGAGCAAATAGGGCTGTCTCACGAGCTTGGGCATATTATTGGATATCTTACTGATGAATACTATAGTGATGATGCAGATAAAGCAACTACACCATTCTCTGGGGACGCCAGTGCGTTAATGAATATTGGTATGGAACTGCGCTCTCGTTATATGGGAAATGTCATTGAGCGGCTAAATAGAATGGTTCCGGGTTCTAATTTTTTTGTGAAAAGCGTAAAAAAATGAAACTAATATACGCTGTGATTATTTTTTTGATAGTGGGTGGGGCGAAAAATAGCATGCCTGATATTCCTGTACATGCTTATCTGAATGCGAGTGGTGTGTATAATAGAGTTGAAGAGAATGTTCTATTAAATAACTATGGTCAGCCAGCGTATGAATTTATAAAGCCTCGTTATAAACTTGTAGGCGAATATTATATAGAAATTGAAAATACCTATCGCTCAACAAATCCTGAATTCAGAAATATCCCCATCAAAGAAATGTTTTGGCATTTGCGGGGGGATTTAAATCTGACATGTTTTTTTCATTATAAAGATGGACAGTGGCGGGTTATTTCTTATTTTTTCTGGCAGCCGGGCGCTAAATTCTAATCCGATATTAAAGGAATAAATATCATGAGTTTTGTATCTACGGGTAATAAATCTGGCAGTAACGGTGGGCCAGCTATCTCCACGCCACTTATAGCCAGAGAAAGTGGTGGTATAAGCCCTGGTTCAGCCGCAACCGATGTAGCTGATGCAGCCGAGCAGATGGCAGAACAGGCCGCGGCGGACCTGTTTGGTGCGTTGCCGGAACCGTCAGGTCTGGTTAAAGCCGCAGTAGCTGCTGCGCAGGCTGCCGCTGCAGCAGCAGGGATATCGGATATGGCTGGTGCAGTTCAGGATGCGGCGGCGTCGATTGCAGCCGGTGGTCCGGGGGCGCATAACGTCACAGTAAGTGGTAGTGCGGTGCCGCCGCAGATGCTTTTGTTTGCAGGCATGAATGGTTCGGAAGGGCTTGGGAATCTGTTTTCCTACACAGTACAGCTTAAAACGCCGGATGCCCTGAACCTGGGGTACGTTTCCCCCGCAGCCAACCTGCCGCTTCAGCCCATGGTGGGCAAAGACCTGTGCGTCAGTATCGAACTGGACGGTGGCGGAAAACGGTATATCAGCGGGCTGGTGACGGCGGCGAGGGTAGTCGGCCATGAGGGCCGTTCGGTAACGTATGAATTACGCATTGAGCCGTGGCTGAAGCTGCTGACCCACACCAGCGACTATAAGGCGTTCCAGAACAAAACCGTGGTGGAGATTCTCGATGAAGTACTGGATGAATATTCTTTTCCGGTGGAAAAGCGGCTGGTGGAAAATTATCCACCCCGCGCCTGGCAGGTGCAGTATGGTGAAACCAAGGCAGGGTTAAGACGTAAGATGCGAAAAGCAGCCATGGACAGAAACTATCTCGCGTTAGTCCTTGCGGGGAGCGGGCTTTCGTAATCTTGCCCTGCAGAGAAGGACGGTATGTGGATGCGCTGCGACTGATGGGGCAATACTCATAATATATAAAATTATATTTTTCCAGAAAATATTTTCGATACAAACAATTAGTATTTAATGAGAGTGAAATGACCAAGCTTAAATATGATGAGAATAGTTTGCTGGCCGAATACTATGAAAAAACAAATATTGATGGCGATATCATTATACATAAGGATGGTAGGCGGGCGTATTTATTAAATCAAAATACTGGTTCGATTACGGCTGTGATAAGATGGAAGTATGAGTGGTATAAGGATAATACCGTTACAGCTGACTGGACTATATGGGAAAAAGCTGTTTTTATGCGAGCGATATATTTATCTGTTCAGCAGGCATGGAATGGAAAAATAACTTATTCTGTTTCCGGTGAATCTGAGTTCGCTAAAAAATTTCAGGGTAAAGCTTTGCCTTTTGATGTAAGAATAATTTCTGCATCTCAGAATGAAGACTGGTTGGTTATTGCAATAAAGGTTTTGCCTGGTGCTGATTTAAGAACATATGTTGATTTTAAAAACAGTACGGTTCATGTTGATTCAGCGGACCTGGAAAAAGTAGCGAAATGTATTAACTGTAACAATACGTTGCAAGTAAATATACCTCATGAAGCCGGACATGTACTTGGTTACTTAGATGATGATTATGATTCTTCGTCTCCGTATGTTGGAGATATTAGTGGGTTGATGAACGTGGGAATGGAACTTCGGGAACGATACCTTAAAAACGCAACTATAACGTTGAATGTCATAATGCCTGAAACTAAATTTACTTTATTGAATATAACCAAATGAAATTTTTCTGTATTATAGTGATTTTCCTTTCAATAACTTACATAACTACAATAAATGTTTTCAAGCCTTCTGCAGTTGCTCAATCCACCAAATATTATGAAGAAAATGATATACATGATGGAAGTAATGACATCTTTTTTATGAAGAAATATGGGCCGCCTGCTCATGAGTTCGTGAGGCCACGATATAAATTTGTTGGTGAGTATTATATCGGCTTGAATCAAACTTATCGCATAACAGATCCTGAATTTCAAGATGTTCCTATTAAGGAAATGTTCTGGAATTTGCAGGGAGATTTGAATCTGACATGTTGGTTTCATTATAAAGACGGGCAATGGAGAGTTATTACTTATATTTTTTTGGCCACCAGGGGCTAGATTTTAATCCGGTATTAAAGGAGCAAATATCATGAGTTTTGTATCTACGGGTAATAAACCAGTTGGAAACGGTGGACCCGTCATCACCACACCACCAATAGCTGGCGAAAGTGGCGGTATGAGCACAGGTTCAGCCGCAACCGATGTATCTGGTGCCGCCGAGGAGATGGCAGAACAGGCAGTGGCGGACCTGTTTGGTGCGTTGCCGGAACCGTCAGGTCTGGTTAAAGCCGCAGTAGCTGCTGCGCAGGCTGCCGCTGCAGCAGCAGGGATATCGGATATGGCTGGTGCAGTTCAGGATGCGGCGGCGTCGATTTCTGCCGGTGGACCGGGCGCGCATAACGTCACAGTAAGTGGTAGTGCGGTGCCGCCGCAGATGCTTTTGTTTGCAGGCATGAATGGTTCGGAAGGGCTTGGGAATCTGTTTTCCTACACAGTACAGCTTAAAACGCCGGACGCCCTGAACCTGGGGTACGTTTCCCCCGCTGCTAACCTGCCGCTTCAGCCCATGGTGGGCAAAGACCTGTGCGTCAGTATCGAACTGGACGGTGGCGGAAAACGGTATATCAGCGGGCTGGTGACGGCGGCGAGGGTGGTCGGTCATGAGGGCCGTTCGGTAACGTATGAATTACGCATTGAGCCGTGGCTGAAGCTGCTGACCCACACCAGCGACTACAAAGCGTTCCAGAACAAAACCGTGGTGGATATTCTCGATGAAGTACTGGATGAATATTCCTTTCCGGTGGAAAAGCGGCTGGTGGAAAATTATCCACCCCGCGCCTGGCAGGTGCAGTATGGTGAAACCGACTTCGATTTCATCCAGCGCCTGATGCAGGAATGGGGGATTTACTGGTGGTTTGAGCACAGCGAGAACAGCCACACGCTGGTGCTGGCGGATGCCATCAATGGTCATAAAGCGTGCCCTGACTCGCCGCTGGTGGAGTGGCACCAGGAAGGGCTGAAACTGGATAAGGAATTTATCCACACCATTACGGCCAGTGAGAGGCTGCGTACTGGAAAGTGGGTGATGGACGATTTTGATTTTATGAAGCCGCGTTCGCTACTTAAAAGTACCGTGGCCAGTCCGCGTGATACCGGTCATGCTGAATACGAGCATTATGAATGGCCTGGTGATTACTTCACTACGGGCGAAGGCGAGATGCTGACGCGCATTCGTATGGAAGCGCAGCGCAGCCCCGGCAGCCGGGCACATGGGGCAGGTCATATCCGCACCCTCATGACCGGGTACACCTTTACGTTGATGAATCACCCGACGGCAGAAATTAATCAGGAATACCTGCTGGTACAGACCACGCTGTTTTTACGGGACAATGCGCAGCACAGCGGCCAGGATCAGCATTTTACCTATGTCACCACGTTTGAACTGCACCCCACCAGCGAAGTTTACCGCCCACAGCGAACCCTGAGCAAACCCCACACCAAAGGCCCGCAGAGCGCCATCGTCACCGGCCCGGCGGGGCAGGAAATCTGGACGGATAAATATGGCCGGGTGAAGGTGCAGTTTGGCTGGGATCGTTACGGTAACAATGACGAAAACAGCTCCTGCTGGGTCCGTGTCAGCTATCCGTGGGCAGGGAAAGGATTTGGCATGATCCAGATCCCGCGTATTGGCCAGGAAGTACTGGTGGATTTCAAAAACGGCGATCCGGATTTGCCCATCATCGTGGGGCGCACCTATAACCAGGACACGATGCCGCCGTGGGGGCTGCCGGGCATGGCGTCGCAGAGTGGGATATTCAGCCACTCATTGCAGGGAGGGCCGACTAACGGAAATATGCTGCGTTTTGACGATAAAACTGGTGCGGAAGAAGTGAAGTTCCACGCGGAAAAAGACCTGAATACTACGGTAAAAAACAATGAAACCCACACGATCATGGTCGATCGCACAAAAACCATTGTCAAAAATGAAACCATCAGCGTGGGAGAAGACCGTAATGCCACCATCACAAAAAATGATGGTCTTTCCGTCAAACTGGCTCAAACCATCAATGTCGGAACGACATATCGTCTGGATGTTGGCGATCAATTTACCCTTCGTTGCGGCAATGCAGCGCTTGTATTACACAAGGATGGCTCGATTGAGTTTTGCGGAAAACAACTTTTACTGCACACCAGCGATGTTATGCAACTCATTGGCAGTGGCATTGATATGAACCCGGATGGCGGAAAAGCCATTACTGCGGATGATATTGCCCCGTTATCCACTCCGGATGCTTCTGAATAAAAAATAATAAAAGGATTTTATCTATGACCAGCCTTTACCGTATTCAGGAGGGCAGCTTTGCCCTGCCTGAAACTTTTCTTGATCGCACCGTCAATATCTTCGTCCCATCGGGCAATGAGAGGGCAACTCCCAGTCTGAATATTTCCCGCGATACGCTCAGGTCCGATGAAAACCTGACCACCTATATTGACCGCCAGATAGCTTTGATGAAAAAAAAACTGGGCCAGCACCGGGTACTTTCGCGGGGAACGGCACTGGCGGGAACTGGCGAAGCTGCCATGACAGGTGAACAGATTCTCGCAACTCATCGTTCTGGAAAAACAGAAGTGTACCAGCGTCAGGCCGGGTTTATCACCGGGCCAGCAAAGGTACTGGTGTTGACGCTGACCAGTCAGCGTCCTTTTGATGAGCACACCGACCAGCTATGGACTGCATGGTTGACCAGTTTTCAGCCTGCTAAAAGCTAAAAAAACAGGGAGGTTTTGTCATGTATGAAGCCGCACGGGTGGATGATCCCATCTACCACACCAGCGCCCTTGCCGGGTTTTTGATAGGGGCCATCATAGGTATCGCCATTATTGCCGTCGCCAGCTTTGCTTTTGTTACCTGCGGCTTTTTGGCTGGGCTGATTTTGAGTTTTCTGGCTGATCAGATAGCTTCCGGAGTCCTGCAACTGGGAGAAGCCATCGGGCGCTCGATACATTCCACAGTGGGAAAAATTCTGACCGGTTCTGATAATGTCAGCACCAACAGTCGCCCGGCCGCCCGCGCCGTACTGAGTACGGTGATATGCGAAGACCATTCCCCGGAAATCCGCATTGCCCAGGGTTCCGGCAACATCTACATCAACAGCCAGCCAGCTGCCCGCAAGGATGACCACACTGAGTGTGATGCAGTGATTGAGGACGGCTCCCCCAATGTCTTTCTCGGCGGTGGTACACAAACGGTACTGGAAATCAGCCCGGAAATCCCTGACTGGCTGCGTCAGGTGGTGGATGTGCTGTATGTGGTCGCCGGAATGCTTGGCGGACTTGCCGGAGCCGCACGCCAGGCGGCAAAGATGGGGTCGAAATTTGGCACAAAATGCGCGGCCAAATTTATTGGCGGCGAAATTACCGGGATGGCCGTTTCCGAGGTCGCTATGGGGTTGTTCAGTAACCCGGTGGATGTCACTACAGGGCAAAAAATTCTGCTGCCGGAAACGGATTTCACCCTGCCGGGTCGTCTGCCTGTTACCTGTTCGCGCTTTTATGCCAGCCACCTGGAAACTGAAGGATTGCTGGGCAGAGGATGGCGGCTGAACTGGGAAATAACCCTGCGAGCTGATGAGGAACATATCACTCTGATTGGCGGACAAGGTCGGGAGTTAAGTTATCCGAAAGCGATGCTGACACCGGGTCACCAGATATTTGACCCCGAAGAGCAGTTTTACCTTAGCCGCCTGCATGACGGACGCTATGTGCTGCATTACTCCGACCGCAGCTACTACGTGTTTGATGAGTTTGATGACCACGGCGTCGCGCCATTACTTTTTATGGAGACACCGTACCGGCAGCGAATTGCTTTCGGGCGTGAGAACGGCAGGCTGGTGCGGGTGGCTTCCAGCAGCGGGCACCATCTGTTACTGCACCGCACAGTGACGCCGGCAGGGGAAAGACTTTCGCATATTGAACTGGTGAAAGGCGGGCGTCCCGGTAACCTGGTGGAATATCGCTACGACGATAACGGGCAACTGACTGGCGTGGTGAACGGGGCCGGTGTGACGGTACGCCAGTTTGCCTATGAAAATGGCCTGATGACAGAGCACCGCAACGCGACGGGCTTTACCTGTACCTACCGCTGGGAAGAGATTGAGGGGTTTCCCAGAGTGGTGGAGCACTCGACCAGCGACGGCGAGGATTACCGGTTCCACTATGATTTTGCTGGTGGGCAGACGGTGGTAACCGGCAGGCCGGAGCAGAAGTGGCAGTGGTGGTTTGATGAAGATACGTATGTGACTGCTCACCGGACGCCGGGCGGCGGAATGTACCGCTTCACGTACAACGAAAACCATTTTCCCGTAGCGGTGGAACTCCCCGGCGAACGCAGGGTAACGCTGGAATACGACACCCTGAGCCGGGTGGTGAAAGAGACGGACGCGGCAGGCCGGGTGACGCAGACGCAGTGGAACGGCAGTTTTGATGAAATCACGCGCCGGGCGCTGGATGACGACCACATATGGAAGGCGGATTACAACGAACACGGGCAGGTGATACGGGAGACGGACCCGGAAGGGCGCGTCACGCGGTACGGGTATGATGAACAGGGGCTGGCGGTCAGCCGCACGGATGCGCGGGGCGGCCTGGTTGCACTGGTGCATGATGCGCGCGGCCAACTGAGGCGTTACACCGACTGTTCGGGGCGCGCCACGGGTTATGAATACGATGAAGACGGCAATCTGACGGCGGTGACGGACGCGGAAGGGAAAACGGTACGCATCAGCTATAACCGTCTGGGGCTGCCGGAGACGGTCAGCCACCCCGGTAAACAGCAGGACCGTTACACCTGGAACGCGCTGGGGTTACTGAGCAGCCACCGTCGCATCACGGGCAGCGTACAGTCCTGGCAGTATACGCCGCGCGGGCTGCTGGCGCTCCATACGGATGAAGAGAAACGGGAGACGCGCTGGCATTATACCGCGGAGGGATGGATTGCCAGCCTGAGCAACGGCAACGGGGCGCTTTACCGGTTCAGCTACGACGGCGACGGACGGCTGACGGGAGAACAGCGCCCGGACGGCCTGATACGGATTTTTGTGCTGAATGCGGGCGGGTATCCGGTCATCATCCAGACGCAGGGCACAGAAGGCGGGATGCGTAATGAGCGGCAGGAGCGTGACGCGCTGGGCCGCCTGTTGCGCAGTGACACGCAGCACAGTACACGGACCTTCAGCTACAACCGTCTTGACCAGATAACGGAAGTGACGCTCACCCCCACGGAAGAAGGGGAACGGCTGCACCACATGCAGGCGGACAGAGTGCGCTTTGCGTATGACCGCAGCGGATGGCTGACGGCAGAGCACAGCGTGCACGGCAGCATAAAGTACCGGCGTGACGCGCTGGGCAATCCCACCGATATTACCCTGCCGGACGGGCAGCACCTCAGCCATCTCTATTACGGCAGCGGGCACCTGCTCCAGACAGCGCTGGACGGTATCACGGTCAGTGAATATGAACGTGACAGCCTGCACCGTCAGGTGATGCGCACACAGGGGAAACTGGCGACGTTCAGCGGCTACAACGCCGACAACCGGTTAAGCTGGCAGCGCAGCCTGCCAGGCGGCAGCCAGAACCCACAGCAGACAGCCACACACCCGTCACACAGAGACAGCGTGACGGCGCGGGACTATATCTGGAACGCAGACGGTGAAGTCGGCGGCATCAATGACAAACTGCGCGGTTGCCTGGTGTTCAGCTATGACCGCAGCGGCTGGCTGACCAGCCGCACGGGGCAGATGTACGACCATGACCATTATTATTACGATAAAGCCGGCAACCTGCTGACGGATGAATATCAGGGAGCGGTGATGGATAACCGCCTGCCGGGCTACGGGCGTGACCGTTACCGCTATAACGAATGGGGCGAACTGACAGAGCGCAGGGACCAGCAGCTGGAGTGGAACGCGCAGGGCCAGTTAACGCGGGTCATCAGCAGCAACAGCGAGACGCGGTATCAGTATGATGCGCTGGGCAGGCGCATCAGCAAGGCGACCAGCAATCTCCATGCCGACCGGGGAGAACGAAGCCGGACGACGTTTGTGTGGGAAGGGTTCCGGCTGTTGCAGGAGACAACGTGGCAGGGAAAGCGGACATACCTGTACGACGCGGAACAGCCGTACACGCCGGTGGCCGCCATCACGGGGCGCGGAGAGAGTCAAAAAATCTGGTATTACCATACGGACCTGACGGGCACGGTACAGGAGGTGACCGCGTCGGACGGGACGCTGGTGTGGGCAGGCTACCAGGCGGGTTTTGGCGAAAACCGGGGCGACATCAGCAACAGCGGGGCGTACTTTGAGCAGCCGCTGCGGCTGCCGGGGCAGTACTTTGACGAAGAAACAGGACTGCATTACAATCTGTTCAGATATTATGCGCCGGAGTGCGGGAGGTTTATCAGCCAGGATCCGATAGGGCTGGCGGGTGGGCTGAACTTATATGCTAATGCGCCTAATCCGCTTAAATATATAGACCCGCTTGGGTTGTGCAAAACGCCCGAAAGTAATGATTCAGATAATTATGTAGATCTTGCCAGCCCTCAACGCCGTAGACATATTTTAGATGGTGATGCGACAGGTGGAGGTCATCGCCCTGGCACAGGGCATCCCGGTAAAAGTGAATTTCCGGCGGGATGGTCTGATGACAAAATAATGCACGAAGTTTCAGATATAGCCACAGATCCTTCACTGATATCTACGACAGGACGTGGAGGAAGAACGGTTACAAATGGAACACGAGACGGTATTGATATTAGAGTAGTTCAAGAAAAAAATGGTGAAATTGTATCCGGTTTTCCAACAAACGTTCCCAGGAATCCTCGCTAATGGATATGAAATATAAAGAAATAGAAGCTAAATTATTTGAGTTAATAGATATGTTGAAAACATGTTTCACGCAAGCGGAGATTGATGAAGTTATTGAATTTATTGAATTCAATGAATATGGCTTGGCGTTGGATACTGTGATCGATATTATAATTGAAGAAGATAAGAGAATAAATAACGACATTTTAAATATGATGATTAAATTGTCGAGTATTATGAATCTAGATTCAGAAAGTCTTAATAAAAAAATGATTGCATATATACTTTGATTTATTAAATCCGGGAGGATTTAATTCCTCCCGGATTTATTTTTAGACTTCACGCAGTACGCCAGATATCCCGCTCTTCATCCCCTTAACCACCTGTTTAACCAGATAAAGTTCCTTCCGCAGTTCCTGTACTTCGTTGCTCTCAGCGATCAGGATCAAACATCCCTTCGAGATCTTCGCCGTGACACCCGTCCCGGTTTCAAATCCCGCCTCAGCCAGCCAGTCGCCTTTAAGGTGCTGGCTGGGATGCTGTGAATAATGCGTGGTCATGCCTGTTTTACGGTTCTGGTGGCAGACGCTGACATAGCCCACCTGATAGTGGCGCTGTGTTTTGGAAATGGTGACTTCTGGCGTAATATCGTGTTCAGCCATGATTAACTACCTCAGTTAGTTGCTTGCGGGGAGCGGACTTTCGTAGTCTTACCCCAACTCTCCCCGGCCTTAAACACAACGCCCACTCACAGCAACCTAAACTCATCCGCATCCTGCCATGCCGGAAACTTTTCGCGATATTCCCTTAACACCACCATCGACAGCTCCGCATCAATGCGCGTTGCCTGATGCGCGTCGGCAGTAGCGATAATCTCGCCCTGTGGATTAATCACCCGGCTGTCACCGCGATAATGGCAGCCGTTGCCATCGCTGCCGACGCGATTACATCCCGCCACATACGCCTGATTCTCAATCGCGCGGGCCGTCAGCAATGCCTGCCAGTGCAGAGAGCGCGGAGCAGGCCAGTTGGCGACGTACAGGGCGAGGTCGTAATCGTTGAGATTGCGCGACCACACCGGAAAACGTAAGTCGTAGCACACCAGCGGCAAAATACGCCAGCCGCGCCATTCCACAATCACTCGCGCATTGCCCGCTTTATAATGCAGATGCTCATCTGCCATTCGGAACAGATGACGCTTATCATAAAAATGTACCGTGCCGCCCGGCTCAACCAGCAAAAAGCGGTTAACCGAACCAGACTCCGTTTGTAATGCAACACTGCCTGCAATCAGCGCATTGCACTGCTGCGCTTTGGCTGTCATCCAGTTCACTACGTCATCTTGTGCTAGCGACGAAGCTGCCGCTTCCATGGCAAAGCCGCTGGTAAACATCTCCGGTAGAACGATCACATCGCGCCCGGTAATACCTTCCAGTTGACGATCAAAATGACGCAGGTTGGCAGGACCATCCATCCACACCAACGGTTGCTGCAAAAGCGTAATCTTCAAACCAGGCACGGTGTACAACTCCTTTATGCGAAGGGTTTTATAACTTTAACACCTTATCAGGCTATTACCTTACTGCGGAATAAATTGATAACAAATGCTGATATTGGAAATATCTGATTTGCAAATTATCGTGTTATCGCCAGGCTTTAGGAGGTTAATAACATGGGCAGGATAAGCTCGGGAGGAATGATGTTTAAGGCAATAACGACAATCGCCGCACTGGTCATCGCCACCAGTGCAATGGCGCAGGATGATTTAACTATTAGCAGCCTGGCAAAGGGCGAAACCACCAAAGCTGCGTTTACTCAGATGGTGCAAGGGCATAAGCTGCCTGCCTGGGTGATGAAAGGCGGTACGTATACTCCCGCACAAATCGTGACATTGGGAGATGAGACGTATCAGGTGATGAGCGCGTGCAAACCGCATGACTGTGGCTCGCAACGTATCGCTGTGATGTGGTCCGAGAAATCTAATCAGATGACGGGGCTGTTCTCGACTATTGATGAGAAAACGTCGCAAGAGAAACTCACCTGGCTGAATGTGAATGATGCGCTTTCGATTGATGGCAAAACGGTGCTGTTCGCGGCGTTGACCGGCAGCCTGGAAAACCATCCGGATGGCTTTAATTTTAAATAATTAGCCGATAAAAAAACGGAGCCGAAAGGCTCCGTTACAGAGATAGTTAACGCCACATCCGGCTTCAATAGATTGCATGGTCTTCGTAGGCCTGATAAGCGTAGCGCATCAGGCAATATTAGGTTTGTCATCAATGTAAAAACGGAGCCTTTCGGCTCCGTTATTCAATTACGCGGCTTCAACTTTCCGCACTTTCTCCGGCAACTTTACCGGCTTCGTCGCCAGCTCTTCCGGATCAAAGTCATCAACGTTAATACTACGCAGACGGCTTTCTTCAGCTTTCACCAGAATAGCGGCTTCATCTTTATCAATCAGCCCCTTCGCCAGCGCGTTGTGCGCCAGTTCATCCAGACGGGTAAATGGCAGGTTTTTACCCAGCTCTTTACAGATCCGCTGATGAATCGGGTCGGCGGCAATCACATCCACCAGCGCCTCTTCCAGCAAGCCAACCGGGTTATGCTCGCTCGGGGTCAGGTACTGACCGCGACCAATGCGGGAACGGGTGGCGTTCGGCACTTGTAAAATCTTCGCCACCTTATGATCCAGCTTGTCAGAAGGTGCCAGATAATGACGTCCGGTCGGGAAGATCACCACATTCAGCAGCCCGGCAACCACGCGGTTCGGGAAGTTTTGCAGTAAATCATCCATCGCCTGTTCTGCCTGATACAGCGCATCCTGTACGCCCCAGTGCACCAGCGGCAGGTCGGCTTCATTACGGCCTTCGTCGTCATAACGCTTCAGCACGGCAGAGGCGAGGTAGAGCTGGCTTAAAATATCACCCAGACGGGCCGAGATGCGCTCGCGACGTTTCAGGCTGCCGCCCAGCACCGCCATCGAGACATCAGAAAGCAGGGCGAGGTTGGCGCTCAGGCGGTTCAGGTGCTGATAGTAGCGTTTAGTGGCATCGCCGGTTGGCGTGCTGCTGGTTAAACCGCGCGTCAGGCCCAGCCAGAAGCTGCGAACTTTGTTACTGCCGACGTGGCCGATATGTTTGAACAGCAGTTTATCGAACGCGTTGACGTCATTATTCTTCGCCGCTTCCATTTCTTCCAGCACGTACGGATGGCAACGAATCGCCCCCTGGCCGAAGATCATCATGCTGCGGGTCAGAATGTTAGCCCCTTCAACGGTGATGGCAATCGGTGCGCCCTGGTAAGCACGCGCCAGGAAGTTGCTCTGCCCGAGCATAATGCCTTTACCGCCGGTAATATCCATCGCATCAATAATCGACTGCTGCCCGCGGTGGGTACAGTGATACTTAACGATAGCCGACAGCACGGCAGGTTTTTCGCCGAGCATAATGCCGTAGGTAATCAGCGATGCCGCAGCATCCATCACATAGGCATTACCGGCAATACGCGCCAGCGGCTCTTCAATCCCTTCCATCTTACCGATAGAGATTTTGAACTGACGGCGAATGTGCGCATACGCGCCCGTTGCCAGCGCTACTGATTTCACGCCGCCGGTTGAGTTGGAAGGCAGGGTGATGCCGCGGCCTACCGAGAGACACTCCACCAGCATCCGCCAGCCTTGCCCGGCCATTTTCGGCCCGCCGATGATGTAATCGATCGGCACGAAGACATCTTTACCGCGCGTCGGTCCGTTCTGGAACGGTACGTTCAGCGGGAAGTGGCGACGACCAATTTCCACGCCCGGCGTGGTGGTCGGGATCAGCGCACAGGTAATACCTAAATCTTCTGCGCCACCCAGCAATTTGTCCGGGTCGGAGAGTTTAAACGCCAGACCAAGCACGGTCGCAATTGGCGCGAGCGTAATGTAGCGTTTGTTCCAGGTCAGACGCATCCCCAGCACCTGCTGGCCCTGCCACTCACCCATGCAGACAATCCCGGTGTCCGGAATCGCGCCCGCATCGGAACCCGCTTCCGGGCTGGTCAGTGCAAAGCAAGGGATCTCCTGACCACGCGCCAGACGCGGCAGATAGTGATTTTTCTGCTCGTCAGTGCCGTAATGTTGCAACAGCTCGCCCGGGCCTAATGAGTTTGGCACGCCGACGGTAATCGCCAGGATCCCGCTCACGCCAGAGAGTTTTTGCAGCACACGAGACTGGGCATAAGCCGAGAACTCCAGCCCGCCGTACTCTTTTTTGATGATCATCGCGAAGAAGCGATGCTCTTTAAGGTACGCCCACAACTCCGGCGGTAGATCCGCCAGCTCATGAGTAATCTGGAAATCATTCGCCATCCGGCAGGCTTCTTCTACCGGGCCGTCGAGAAACGCTTGCTCTTCGGCAGTCAGGCGCGGCTGCGGATAGTTGTGCAGCTTTTTCCAGTCCGGCTTGCCCTGGAACAAATCGCCTTCCCACCATGTGGTGCCTGCGTCGATCGCTTCTTTCTCAGTGCGCGACATCGGCGGCATCACTTTACGGAAAGCGCGAAATACCGGCGCGGAAATCATCGACTTACGCATAGGCGCAAAGTTAAACGGCACAAGGATAATGGCCAGAGGCACCAGTACCCACGCCGACCACAGACCAGCAACGCCGAGGGCGGCTGTCCAGGCGAGCAAAATCAGACTGCTGATAAATAAGCTCACGCGGTGATAGAACAACGCGCCGAGCAGGACAACCGTAGCGAGAATACTCAAAATCATCATAACGAAAAGCCCCTTACTTGTAGGAGGTCCGACCACTTGTGATGATATGGTTGTAGTGGATGTAAAAATATTTAGCAATGTGTTTACAATATAATTACAACGAAGCTCACATTGTTGCTGTTTTTATCCGCACTTCGGGTCAAAAAGTCCTGGTCATTCCACCGCGCTGGTCTTCTCGCTTTTGGTGGTATCCGGTACACTGCATTTTGTCTAATTCATTTATGCTGAAGGATATCCTCATGTACCAGGATCTTATTCGTAACGAACTGAACGAAGCGGCGGAAACGCTGGCTAACTTTTTAAAAGATGACGCCAATATTCACGCCATTCAGCGCGCGGCGGTCCTGTTAGCAGACAGCTTTAAAGCCGGTGGCAAGGTGCTTTCCTGTGGCAACGGCGGCTCCCATTGCGACGCCATGCACTTTGCCGAAGAGTTGACCGGTCGCTACCGTGAAAACCGTCCGGGCTATCCGGCGATTGCCATTTCAGATGTCAGCCACATCACCTGTGTTGGCAACGATTTTGGCTTTAACGATATTTTCTCCCGCTACGTTGAAGCAGTAGGACGCGAAGGCGATGTGCTGCTGGGGATCTCCACCTCTGGTAACTCTGCAAACGTGATCAAAGCGATTGCGGCGGCGCGTGAGAAGGGGATGAAAGTGATCACCCTGACTGGTAAAGACGGCGGTAAAATGGCTGGCACGGCGGATATCGAAATTCGCGTTCCGCACTTTGGTTATGCCGACCGCATTCAGGAGATCCACATTAAAGTGATCCATATCCTGATCCAGTTGATTGAAAAAGAGATGGTTAAGTAAGTCTGGCGTAGGCCGAATAATGCGTTTATGCCGCATCCGGCATTTGTGCTCTGATGCCTGATGCGACGCTGGCGCGTCTTATCATGCCTACAAATCTGTATACGAACCGTAGGCCGAATAATGCGTTTACGCCGCATCCGACCTGAAAATTCTTAAATCAATCTTCGCCGGGGGCCATGCGCTCCCGCTGTTGTGGAGGTTACCGATGTGCGAATTGCTCGGGATGAGCGCCAACGTCCCTACCGATATCTGCTTTAGTTTCACCGGGCTTGTGCAGCGTGGTGGTGGAACCGGGCCACATAAAGATGGCTGGGGCATTACCTTTTACGAAGGTAAAGGCTGTCGCACATTTAAAGATCCACAACCCAGCTTTAATTCCCCCATCGCCAAACTTGTTCAGGACTACCCGATAAAATCCTGTTCGGTTGTGGCTCATATTCGCCAGGCTAATCGGGGCGAGGTGGCGCTGGAAAATACTCACCCATTTACCCGCGAGTTATGGGGACGCAACTGGACGTACGCCCATAACGGGCAATTGACGGGCTACAAATCACTGGAAACCGGCAACTTCCGCCCGGTAGGTGAAACCGACAGCGAAAAAGCCTTTTGCTGGCTGCTGCATAAATTAACGCAGCGTTACCCGCGCACGCCGGGCAACATGGCAGCAGTGTTTAAATATATCGCCTCACTGGCGGACGAACTGCGGCAGAAGGGCGTTTTCAACATGCTGCTTTCGGATGGGCGCTATGTAATGGCGTATTGCTCGACCAATCTGCACTGGATCACCCGCCGCGCGCCGTTTGGCGTGGCAACGCTGCTGGATCAGGATGTGGAAATCGACTTCAGCTCGCAGACCACACCGAATGATGTGGTCACGGTGATTGCGACACAGCCGCTGACGGGCAATGAAACCTGGCAAAAGATTATGCCAGGCGAATGGCGCTTATTTTGCCTCGGGGAGCGTGTAGTTTGATGCCAGTTGTGGCTGCACAACTTCGTGGCTTAACGGCTTGCTGACCACGTAACGACCATTGACCACTGAAACGGTCGGCGGCTTACGGGTCTGTTCAAAGTAGTCATAGCCCGGCTTCAGTTGCTCCCAGAAGTCCTTAAAATTGGAATACTTATGACGCTGCATGTTGGCGTCGGTCATGCGAAATGGGTAAATGCTCACCTGCACACTTGACTGACCAAACACCAGTGCACCAGTAACGAACTGGAAGATCTCATCAATACCCTGATTGGTCATTGCGTAGCAGCCGATGGAAACACAATCGCCGTGGATCATCAGGTATTTCCCTTCATAACCATGCGCACGGTCATAGGCATTGGGGAAACCAATATTAATCGCTTTGTAGTAACGGCTGTCTGGTTTTAACTGATTACGCTGAACGCTATAAAACCCTTCCGGACTTTTAAAATCGCCCTGACGCTGTTTTGGTCCTAACCCGCCGGAATATTTACAGATTTTATAACTGTCGAGCAGTTGATATTGCTCGCCCATTTTGACGTAGAGATCGAGCGTACGTTCTTCCTTGAAGATCTGGATGTAGACAGGGGATCCCATCAACTGCTGCTTATACTCTTTGCTCACTGGCGTGGTAGAGCTACTGCTGCCCAGCAAACCGGCAAATGAAACGCACGGGATCAACAACATCGCAAGAATTAATGCGATTTTACGCATACTGCTTATTCCTTGATAAAACGGTTATACACGCCAGGACGGCAAAATAGATCCCAAATCGGAATAGTCTGGATTTGGAAGGCTCACATTATCACCAAAAGAGTTTTACGCAAGCCTGTCGGCGCTGGGTTTACAAATTTAGCATAAGTGGCGATTTTCAAAAGTCCGAAAAGCGCATGTAAAGCGGGTTTATTTCTTATTTCCTAAGGTTATGAAACCTCGATAGTAATATGCAAATAAGCAATTAATAATCCCGCTTCTCCTTCCTTTCCTCTAATATTCTCATCTTCATTCAGCCGGTTTATATCCTTCATGTATTTGTTCTCTCACGACAGATTGCTGCGCCTGGGCGTGTTTTCTTTGTCCCTTTTGCTTCCTTTACTTGCCAGCGCCACCACATCACATATCTCTTTCAGCTACGCCGCCCGCCAGCGGATGCAAAACCGTGCGCGTTTATTAAAACAGTACCAAACCCATCTGAAAAAGCAGGCCAGCTATATTGTGGAAGGCAATACCGAAAGCAGAAGGGCGCTACGCCAGCACAACCGGGAGCAGATAAAACAGCATCCAGAATGGTTTCCTGCGCCGCTCAAGGCGAGTGACAGACGCTGGCAGGCGCTGGCGGAAAACAACCACTTTTTAAGCAGCAATCACCTGCATAACATCACCGAAGTGGCGATTCACCGCCTGGAGCAGCAGATTGGCAAGCCTTACGTCTGGGGCGGCACGCGGCCCGATCAAGGCTTCGACTGTAGCGGGTTGGTTTTTTATGCCTACAACAAGATCCTTGAGGCGAAGCTCCCGCGCACGGCCAATGAGATGTATCACTACCATCGGGCAACGATTGTGGCGAATAACGACCTGCGCCGGGGAGATTTGCTGTTTTTCCATATCCACAGCCGCGAGATAGCCGATCATATGGGCGTGTATTTGGGCGATGGGCAATTTATCGAGTCGCCACGTACCGGCGAAACCATTCGGATAAGCCGATTAGCCGAACCTTTCTGGCAGGACCATTTTTTGGGCGCGCGACGGATTTTGACGGAAGAGACGATTTTGTAGGACGGATAAGGCATTCACGCCGCATCCGGCAGTTGTGCGCTGATGCCGGATGCGCTTACGCTTATCCGGCCTACAAATCTGTGCATTTTTGCGAGCCGCTTTCCCGATATAAAACAACCTCATTGCCGACCTTTCCTTTTCTTCTTACCGTTGAGAAAAAGGAGTCGCTATGTCTGAATATCGTCGTTATTACCTCAAGGGGGGAACATGGTTTTTCACGGTGAATTTACGGAATCGTCGAAGCCAACTTTTGACTACCCAGTACCAGACGCTCCGTAACGCCATTATTAAAGTTAAGCGAGCCAGACCTTTTGAAATTAATGCCTGGGTAGTTTTGCCGGAGCATATGCACTGTATCTGGACATTACCTGAAAGCGATGATGATTTTTCCTCTCGCTGGCGGGAGATTAAAAAGCAATTCACCCATGCTTGTGGATTGAAAAATATCTGGCAACCACGTTTTTGGGAGCACGCCATCCGCAATACCAAAGACTATCGCCATCATGTTGATTATATTTATATAAATCCAGTAAAACATGGCTGGGTAAAGCAAGTGAGTGATTGGCCATTCTCAACGTTCCATCGCGATGTGGCGCGAGGGTTATATCCCATTGATTGGGCGGGAGACATAACGGATTTTAGTGCCGGGGAGCGTATCATTTTATAATTGTGCGCCGGTGCCGGATGCGCTTACGCTTATCCGGCCTACGAATCGTGCCTTAACAGTAGGACGGATAAGGCGTTTACGCCGCATCCGGCAGTTGTGCACCGATGCCGGATGCCTACATCAACGCCCCCATAATCTTCAACTCCAGCTCATCCGGCACTTCGTTATACGACAGCACATGCAGCCCCGGCGCAAACAACCTTGCATAACGCGCCAGCAAAGGGCGCAGCTGCGGTGGCACCAGCAGCACCGGGTCTTTCCCCGCCGCTTTCATCTGCTCCTTCACCTGCGGCATCGTACTCTGGAACTGGTTGAGCATATTCGGGTCTACCGGCACGCTGTCGAGCATCACTTTGCCGCCCTGTTGCGCCTGATTCACCACATTGGTGAGCAGATTTTCCAGCTCATTATTCAGCGTATACACCGTCAGCTCCTGCTTGCGAACGAACGGATGGGTAATGCTGCGCCGCAGCGCCAGGCGCACATCAGCTGCCAGCAGAATATGATCTTTGGTCACCGTGCTACTGGCGACCAGCACGGTGGCGATGGTGACGATATCGCGCAGGGAAACGCCTTCGGTCAGCAGCGCACGGTACACTTTCAGCAACTGGCTGTAATTCAGCGCCGCGCTCAAATCTTCCGCCAGCCGCGGTGCCATCGACGACAAACGGTTATGCAACTGCGTGATGTCGTCATAGTTAAACAAATCAGGAATATAGCTGCGCACAATCTTATTTACATGGGTAGCAATCACGCTGGCGCTGTCGATCACCTGATACCCCATATTCAGCGCCTTCGCCTTCTGCGCGGGCTGAATCCAGGTCACCGGCATCCCGTACGCCGGGTCGTTCCCCAATACGCCGTCTATCTCGCCGTAGGTTTCGCTGGAGGGCAGCGCCATCAGTTTATCCGCCGGAATATCCGCTTCATCGGCCTTAATACCGTTGATGAAAATGGCGTACTGGCTGGGCTTGAGGCGGAAGTTTTCCCGAATGCGGATCTCCGGCAGCAGCACGCCGTTACCGTCGGATATCACCTGCCGCACGCCGCGAATCCGTTGGGTGAGCGGGTTGCCCTGTGCTTTATCGACCAGTGCCACCAGCTTGTAGCCGAGGCTTAAGCTGATGGGCTCGATCAGCGGTATCGTTTCCCAACTGACCTGTTGCTCGCTGGTTTCAGTGATGGTGCGGGTCAGCGTTTCGAGGCTTTTCTCTTCCGCCTCCGCCGCCTGCGGCTGTTTGCTCATCCGCCAGCCGGTAAAACCCAGCAGGGCGCTGAACAGCAAAAACGGCAGGTGCGGCATTCCCGGCACCACCGCCAGCACGAACATAATTCCGGTAGCGGTGAAGAGCACAGACGGGCTTGCCAGCAGCTGGTGGCGCACGTCATGGGCAATATCGCCGTTGTCGCTGACGCGGGTGACGATTATCGCCGCCGCGGTGGAGAGCAGCAGGGAAGGGATCTGCGCCACCAGGCCGTCACCAATGGTCATCAGCACATACTGCTGGAAGGCGGCATCGGCGCTCAGGTTGTATTTAAAGATCCCGATGCAGACACCGCCGATCAGGTTGATCGCCAGAATCATCATCCCGGCGATGGCGTCCCCGCGCACAAACTTCGATGCCCCGTCCATTGCGCCGTAGAAATCGGCCTCGCTGGCAACATCTTTACGCCGGGTTTGCGCCTGCGCCTGGTTGATCAATCCGGCGTTAAGATCGGCGTCAATCGCCATCTGTTTGCCGGGCATCGCGTCCAGAGTAAAGCGGGCAGAAACCTCGGAAATACGCTCGGCCCCTTTGGTGACGACGATAAAGTTGATGATCATCAGGATGATAAACACCACAAAGCCGACGACAAAGTTGCCGCCAATCACCACCTGACCAAACGATTCAATCACCTTACCCGCCGCACCCGCGCCGAGATGCCCATGCAGCAGCACCACGCGCGTAGAAGCAACGTTAAGCGTCAGGCGCATTAAGGTGGTGATCAGCAAAATGGTCGGGAACAGGCTGAATTCCAGCGGTCGTTTCGCCGACACCGCCACCAGCAGCACCATCACCGCCAGCACAATGTTGAAGGTGAACAGAATATCCAGCAGCGCAGGCGGCAGCGGCAGAATAACCATCGCCAGAATACACAGGATCACCAGCGGCACGCCGAGATTGCCGCCGCGCAGTAGCGCGAGGAACGATTTAGTTGTTTTCGCCATCCAGTTTAAGCACCTCTTTGGGAATGGAAATATGTCTGTTCAGGGCCGGACGCGGCTGCGCGCCCTCGCGCCAGTGTTTCATTTGCAGGACGTAGGTCAGAACGTGGGCGATGGCCCGGTAAAGCTGAAAAGGAATTTGCTGGTTCACTTGGGTGGTGTAGTAAACCGAGCGCGCCAGCCGCGGGAACTCGACCACTTCCACCTGATTCTCCGTGGCGACCTGGCGTATATAGAGGGCGATTTCATCGGTGCCTTTCGCCACCACAAACGGCGCGGCGGCACGCGACGAGTCATACTGCAACGCCACGGCGTAGTGGGTCGGGTTGGTGATCACCACGTTGGCTTTCGGCACCACTTTGCGGATTTGCCCCATCGCCAACTGCCGTTGCAGCCGCCGCACGCGCGCCTTCACTTCCGGCTTACCTTCCTGATTTTTGTACTCTTCTTTCAGCTCCTGCTTAGTCATCTTCAGCCCTTTGGTAAACAGGGCTTTCGCCAGCGGCACGTCGATCAGCGCAAAGAAGATAAACAGGATGACAAAGTTGCGCATCACGCTGGCGTAGAGCGATAAACCCTCATTCATCGCCAGTTTGAACGGCAGTGCCTGCAGGCCAAGAAAGGCGAGAAAGTTATTGCGCAGGCTAATCCATAGCATCACCAGCACCACCACCGACTTCACCGTCATCTTTCCCGTTTCCGCCAGGTGTTCACTGGAAAACAGTCGCCCAATGCCTTTTAACGGACTGATTTTGCTGAAATCCGGGAGGATTTTTTTCGGCAGAAACAGCCAGCCGCCCGGCACCAGCGAAGAGAGCAGCGCGGCGGCGGGCATCGGCAGCAAGGTGAGAATAAACTTGCCAAGAATTAACAGGTGATGGCGCAGAAACTGGCCGATCACTTCCTGGTTATTAATCTCCTGCGCGTACTGATGCACGCTGATAAAACTCTCGCGCACAAAATCGGCATACCACGGGAAGCTGCTGGAAATCACCACAAACGCCGCAAACAGGCTCGCCGCCAGCCCCATATCCTTCGAGCGCGGCAGTTGCCCCTCTTCGCGCGCTTTACGCAGCTTTTGCGCCGAGGGTTTCTCTGTTTTTTGTTCGCTGCTGCTATCCGCCATAGTGACCTTTCAGCGCGTCGAGTTGTTGCAGGACGAAATTCGCCAGATGCAGATAGTGATCCGGCAGGTTGTAGAGCAGGGTGGCAAAACAGACCAGCCCCGCCAGCATGTTGATGGGAAAGCCGAGCGAAAAAAGGTTCAGCGGTGGCGCAATGCGGTTGAGCAGGCCAAAGCAGCCCTGCACAATCAGCATGATAAAAGTGGTCGGCAGCGCCAACAGCGATGCGGATGCCAGCACCCAGCTAAAGGCCAGCGTGATAGTGCGCAGGGTTTGTGGATGCAGCGCGTTGCCAATCGGCCAGTAAGTGAAGCCCTTATACAGCACGCTTACCAGCAGCAGATGCCCGTCCATGGCAAAAAACAGCAGGATCGCGTAGACGTTGATAAGCTCCGCCAGCACGGTGGTCGATGCGCCGCTGCTCGGGTCGTTCATCACCGCCATGCTCATCCCCATATTGAACGAGAGAATTTGCCCGGCCAGCTGCAGCGCCAGAAACAGAAACTGAAACATCAGCCCGAACAACATGCCCCATAGAATTTGTTCCACCGTCAGGATCAGGCTGTTGAGCGAAAGCAGATCGTGGGGAATGGGATGGGGGATCAACGGCGTGATGATGATTGCCAGCGCCAGCGACAAAATAATCCGCACGCGCACGGTCAGGGCGCTGTTATCCAGCACCGGCACATAGCGCAGAAACGCCATAATGCGCACGAAGGGAAACCACAGTCCCAGCGCCATATCCGTCAGTTGTGTAACGTCGCTTGTGCGCATCTTAATGAACCAGCAGGGCGGCCTGGGTAAACAGATGAATGCACAGATCATGCAACTGGATAATCATCCATTTGCCGCACACCCCCAGCACCACCAGCGTGACAATCAGCCTCGGCAAAAAGCTCAGGGTCTGTTCGTTAATCTGCGTCACCGCCTGGAACACGCTCACCAGCAGGCCGACCAGTAAACTCGGCACCACCAGCACCGAAACCAGCAAAATCACTACTTTAATGCCGCTGGCGACAATGTCGGCGGCTACGTCTACGGTCAACATAATCAGCCCAGCCCCAGCCCGCGAATGCTGGTGGTGAGCGTACCGATGGTCAGCGACCAGCCGTCGATCAGCACAAACAGCATCAGTTTAAACGGCAGCGAAACAATCAGCGGCGACAGCATCATCATCCCCATCGCCATCAGTACGCTGGCGACAATCAGGTCGATAACCAGAAACGGGATGTAAATCATAAAGCCAATCTGGAAGGCCGTTTTCAGCTCGCTCAACACATAGGCAGGCACCACAATCGTGAGATCCTGGTCAGCGGCATTGCCCTTCGCGCCGCCGATGGTCATGATTTGCGCCATCGCTTTTTTATCAGTCTGCGCCAGCATAAAGCGTTTGAGCGGCGTCGCGGCGGTGCTTAACGCATCGGTCAGGGTTATCTGATCATTTTCAAACGGCACCACCGCATGGTCGTAAATATTGAGCCAGATAGGGCGCATCACCAGCATAGTGAGGGAGAGCGCAATGCCAATCAGAATACGGTTTGGCGGCGTTTGTTGCAGCCCCAGCGCCTGGCGCAGCAGCGACAGCACGATAATAAAGCGCGTAAAACAGGTCATCATCAGCACCATCGTCGGCAGCAAACCGACGAGGGTCATCAGAATCAGTACCTGGATTTTGACGCTGTACTCCTGAGTGTTGCCGTGGGTCACCACGTTAAGCAGCGCAATATCGCCACCCTGGGCCAACGCCAGCGGCGCAAGCGCCAGCAGCCCAAGGCCCAGCGTCAGTTGAATGCGGCGTTTCATGGTGCCAGTTCGTTGATGTCGCGGGTGTTAAATTCCAGCACGCGCAGGCCGTACTTCTCGTTAACCACCACCACTTCCGCTTTGCCCAGCAGGATATTATTCACTTTGATATCCAGCGGCTCCCCGGCGAGTTTATCCAGTTCAATCACCGTGTCGTCGTCGATGTTAAGCAGGTCGGCTAACATAATTTCCACCGATGACACTTCCAGCGTTAAGGTCACCGGAATGCGTTTCAGCAGCGTCATCGAGTCGGAAAAGCGGTCTTCCTGGCGGGTGATCCGCGTTGCGGCGTCGGCGGATTTCGCGACAGGCGCAACGTCATCGGTCAGGCCAAAATCCTCAGCTAAAATATCTTCTTGCTTACTCATGGCTATTCTCATTTTTGCCCGCCAGCTCCGACAAAAACAGTTTGTCTTTGTCTTCCACAATCAGGGCGCTAAATAATTCAGATTGCCCAATCGCCACCGGGAATGTTTCTCCCAGTGATATGGGTAAAATATCCCCGGCTTTTATCTGCGCCAGATCGGCGACATTCATCGATAGCTCGGCGATTTTGACGTTCAGGGTCAGCGGCAGGGAGCGGATGATTTCTTTAATCAGGGCCGGTTTATTAACCGATTTCGCCACCTGCTGCGGTTTACTGTGCTCGCTGTGGCGGATCAGATTCAAAATAAAATCGGTGTGGGCGTCGTCGAGCAAAATACGAAAACTGCTCTCTTCATCGCCCGCAAGGGTAAAGGTTAATTGATACGCCCAGTGGGTAATCACCGTGCTGCTGTCCAGCTTTAACTTCAGCGCAATACCGGAGGTTTGTAGATTAAAAATCAGCGTGCAAATATCCAGCGCCAGACGATTTTTTAAACGCGTTTCGGTTTTGGTCGGCAGCCCGTTATGCGCCTTCGCCTCTTCCAGAGACGACTCCAGACCATAAAAATTGCCCAGCAGCATTAACAGCAAGGAGCGATCGATATCAAACGCCAGATGCCCGACCTGGGAAATCATTAGTTCAGCGTTTTTATTAATAATATCCATTTCGCAGCCAATCTTTTTTAAGGTGATATTGCTGCGATGCTTTTTAAGAAAGTAGCTGCCAAGATGCGAATCAATCACGTCAAAATTCCCCGTAAACAGGGTCGGCAGGCGATGGTAGGGGCGTCCGAGCCGATTACCTTCTAATTTAAAGATGCCTGGCGTTTTACTGTACTTCAGCATGGCTTACTTTCTCTGCTGTAATGGTATGGGCGTTTTTGTGCACGCAATTCCGGCAGTGACACAAGGAAAGGTATTAAATAGAGGGGGGGTGAAAGGGGCAAATTATTAATAGGGTGAAAAAATAATTAAATTATTAAAGGGCGAGATATCGGGCATCGTCATAAAACATTGCACAAACTGTAGGCCTGATAAGACGCGCAGCGTCGCATCAGGCATCGGTGCACGATTGCCGGATGCGGCGTAAACGCCTTATCCGGCCTACATGGGTAACTCATTGTTCATCAACAAATAATATTTTTATTATCGTTTAATTCAAACTTGTTAATCCCGCCGGTGATACGCTTCAGAACATCCTGTTTTCTGTCGCTACTTATATCGTTCACCCTATGTCTGAACTTATTGCAACTGCCGCTTCCAGCATTAACGCTTTTACTCTGGCAAAGCGTGTCGCCGCATTTAACGTGCCGGTCCTGATTCAGGGTGAAACCGGCGCGGGCAAAGAATGCGTGGCGAAATATATTCACACCGTCGCCTTTGGTGAAAATGATAGCGCGCCCTATATCGGCGTGAACTGCGCAGCGATCCCGGAAAATATGCTGGAAGCGACCTTATTTGGCTACGACAAAGGCGCATTTACCGGCGCAATTGCCAGTGTGCCAGGAAAAATGGAACTGGCAAATAACGGTACCTTATTGCTCGATGAAATTGGCGATATGCCGCTGGCGTTACAGGCCAAAATATTACGCGTATTGCAGGAGCAACAGGTTGAGCGATTAGGCAGCAACCGACAAATTAAACTCAATTTTCGCCTGATTGCCTGCACCAATAAAAACCTTGAGCAGGAAGTCGCCGCCGGGAGTTTTCGTGAAGATCTCTATTATCGTCTGGCGGTGATTCCTATTACCATGCCGCCGCTACGCGAACGTCTGAACGATATTATTCCGCTGGCCGAGTCATTTATTAAAAAATACTCCACGGTGCTGGTGAAAAATATCACCCTTTCAGAATCTACCCGCCGTGCGCTGCTGAATTACCGCTGGCCCGGCAACGTGCGCCAGCTGGAGAACGCCATTCAGCGGGGAATGATTTTAAATCGCGACGGCGTGATTTACCCGGACGCCTTAGGCCTGCCGGAAACTGACGTTGCCGACCGCAGCGAGCTGCAATGGCCTGTTCAGCCCGCCGTACACATTGCCGAAACCAGCGATTTAGGTCAGCACGGACGAAGCGCGCAGTATCAATATATTGCCGACCTGATGCGTAAATATCAGGGCAACCGCAGCAAAATTGCCGACCTGTTAGGCATTACCCCGCGCGCACTGCGCTATCGACTGGCCTCCATGCGCAAGCAAGGTATCGAAGTTTTCTCCTGACCCGGAAGTTAAAGATGAGCATTACCACAATCAACAGCACCATGCAGGCGCAAATCATGCAGGACGTGCAGCGGATGCAGGCCAACGCCCAGGCACCGGTGCTGCCCGCCATGACCTTCAGTTCCACCGACCCGGACGTTTCATTTAACCGCATTATGTACGGTGCGCTTGGGCACGTTGATCAGTTCCAGCAGGTGGCAGAACAGCAGCAAACGGCTATCGACACGGGCAAAAGTGATGACCTGGCAGGTGCGATGATTGCCAGCCAGCAGGCGTCGCTCTCTTTCTCCGCGCTGGTGCAGGTGCGCAACAAAATCGCCACCGGATTTAACGATCTGATGAGTATGTCGATCTAACACTATGAATGAACTGATCAAAAAGTTGACCCAGGCGTTTCCGGCGTTTCGACTGCGTCTTGCAGATAACAAACGCTGGGCGTTGATGGCGGGAGTGGGGCTTGCCGTGGCGGCGACGGCGATTATCGTCAGCGTGCTGTGGACCGGCAATCGCGGCTATGTCTCGCTCTACGGACGCCAGGAAAATCTGCCCGTTTCGCAGATTGTCACCGTGCTGGACGGCGAAAAGCTCACCTACCGCATCGACCCGCAGAGCGGGCAGATTCTGGTGCCGGAAGATGAACTGTCGAAAACGCGCATGACCCTTGCCGCGAAAGGCGTGCAGGCGATATTGCCCAGCGGCTACGAGCTAATGGACAAAGACGAAGTGCTCGGCAGCAGCCAGTTCGTGCAGAACGTGCGCTACAAACGCAGCCTCGAAGGGGAACTGGCGCAGAGCATTATGTCGCTGGACGCGGTAGAGAGCGCGCGGGTGCATCTGGCGCTCAACGAAGAGAGCTCGTTTGTGGTCAGCGATGAGCCGCAAAACAGTGCCTCGGTGGTGGTGCGTCTGCACTACGGCGCGAAGCTGAATATGGACCAGGTGAACGCCATCGTGCATCTGGTGTCCGGCAGTATTCCGGGGCTGCACGCCAGCAAAGTTAGCGTCGTCGATCAGGTGGGAAATCTGCTGACCGACGGCATTGGCGCGGGCGAAGCGGTTTCTGCCGCTACCCGTAAACGCGATCAGATCCTCAAAGATATCCAGGACAAAACCCGCGCCAGCGTGGTGAACGTTCTGGATTCGCTGGTTGGTACGGGAAATTACCGCGTCAGCGTGATGCCGGATCTCGATCTCAGCACCATCGACGAAACCCAGGAACACTACGGCGACGCGCCGAAAATCAACCGCGAAGAGAGCGTGCTGGACAGCGACACCAATCAGGTGGCGATGGGCGTGCCCGGTTCGCTCAGCAACCGCCCGCCCGTTGCGGCGAATCAAATGACCAACGGTACGGAAGAAAATCGCTCACCGGAAGCGTTATCCAAACACAGCGAAAGCAAGCGCGATTACTCTTACGACCGCAGCGTCCAGCATATTCAGCATCCCGGCTTTGCGGTGAAACGCCTCAACGTGGCGGTGGTGCTCAATCAAAACGCTCCAGCGCTGAAAAACTGGAAGCCGGAGCAGACCACACAGCTTACCGCGCTGCTGAACAATGCTGCCGGTATCGACGCGCAACGTGGGGACAACCTGACGCTTTCACTGCTTAACTTTGTCCCGCAGGCGGTGCCGATCGAACCCGTCATTCCGCTTTGGAAAGATGACAGCGTTCTGGCCTGGGTACGCCTGATTGGCTGCGGCCTGCTGGCGCTGTTGTTGCTGTTCTTTGTGGTGCGCCCGGTAATGAAACGCCTGACGGCGGTGCGTGCGCCGGTTATCACACCAGAACCGGAAACCGTCAGCGAACCGTGGATCGCCATGCCGGAAGAGGAGCGTAAAAACGTCGATCTGCCGTCGCTGCCAGGCGATGACAGCCTGCCGTCCCAGAGTTCCGGCCTCGAAGTAAAACTCGAGTTCCTGCAAAAACTGGCCATGAGCGACACCGATCGCGTTGCCGAAGTTCTCAGACAATGGATTACCAGCAATGAGCGAATTGACAATAAATAAGAGCAACAGCTACCTGGAACAGGCGGCGATCCTGCTGCTGTGTCTGGGCGAAGAGGCAGCGGCGACGGTGATGCAAAAACTCAGCCGCGAAGAAGTGGTGCGCCTGAGCGAAAACATGGCGCGGCTTTCCGGCGTCAAAACCAGCATGGCGCGCAAAGTGATCAATAACTTCTTTGATGAGTTCCGCGAACAGAGCGGGATCAACGGCGCATCGCGATCCATGTTGCAGGGTATTCTCAACAAAGCGCTGGGCACCGAGATCGCCAGCAGCGTGATCAACGGCATCTACGGCGATGAGATCCGCTCGCGGATGGCGCGCCTGCAATGGGTGGAACCGCGCCAGTTGGCGATGCTGATCTCCGAAGAGCATTTGCAATTGCAGGCGGTATTCCTCGCGTTTCTGACGCCGGAAATCTCGGCAACCGTGCTCTCTTATCTCAACGAATCGGTGCAAAACGAAATTCTCTACCGGGTGGCAAAACTCAACGACGTTAACCGCGATGTGGTGGATGAACTGGATCGCCTGATCGAACGTGGCCTGTCGGTGCTTTCGGAACACGGCTCGAAGGTAAAAGGCATCAAACAGGCGGCGGATATCGTCAACCGCTTCCAGGGTAACCAGCAGGTGATCCTCGACCAGATGCGCGAACGCGACGAAGAGGTGCTGGAGCAACTCCAGGATGAAATGTACGACTTCTTTATCCTCAGCCGCCAGAACGAAGAGGTGCGTCGGCGCCTGCTCGACGAAGTGCCGATGGAAGACTGGGCGGTGGCGCTGAAAGGCACCGAAGCCCTGCTGCGCCGCTCCATTTACGCGGTAATGCCAAAACGTCAGGCGCAGCAACTGGAAGCGATCACCGCGCGTCTGGGGCCGGTGCCGGTCAGCCGTATCGAACAGATTCGCCGCGAAATCATGGGTATCGCCCGTGAACTGGAAGAGGCTGGAGAGTTTCAGCTACAGCTCTTTGCGGAACAGACGGCGGAGTAACCCATGACCATTGAAACACTGCGCGGGCGCTATCGCCTGCACCGTTTTCCGCCGCGCCAGCGTGCGGTGACCGGAGAACCGCTCACCGCCAGCATCAGCGCTGCCGATTACCAGCGCCAGTTGATGGACGGTTTTCAGGAAGGGCTGCAAAAAGGGTTTGCTCAGGGAATGACCGAAGGCCAGGAACAGGGCTTTAGCGAAGGTCATCAGCAAGGTTTTGCCGAGGGGCGACGCCAGGGCTACACCGAAGGCAGCCTCGTCGGGCAGCAGGAAGGGCGCAAACAGTTTGTTGAGGCAGCGCAGCCGCTGGAAGCCATCACCGGGAAAGTGAACGACTTCCTCGCCCATATCGAACGTAAACAGCGGGAAGATTTGCTGCAACTGGTGGAAAAAGTCACTCGCCAGGTGATCCGCTGTGAACTGGCGCTGCAACCCACGCAGTTACTGGCGCTGGTGGAAGAGGCGCTGGCGGCCTTCCCGGCAATGCCGGAAACATTACAGGTGATGCTGAGCACGGAAGAGTTTAACCGCCTGCGCGACGCGGTACCGGAAAAGGTCAGTGAATGGGGGCTGACGCCTTCGCCGGATCTGCCGCCGGGCGAATGCCGGGTGATTACCGACAAATCCGAACTGGATATCGGCTGCGAGCACCGCCTTGAACAGTGCATGACCGCGCTGAAAGAGACGCTGACGCCGGAGTCGCAGGGTGAGTGATTTTTCCGCTTTCGATAACGCGCTGCGCTCGCTGGAGTCGATCCCGCTGGCCCGCGTCGCCGGGCGGCTGGTGCGCCTTAACGGCATCCTGCTGGAGAGTGTCGGCTGCCCGCTAATGACCGGACAACTGTGCCGCATCGAAAGCGCCAATCACACGCTTATAGACGCGCAGGCCGTGGGCTTTAATCGCGACATCACCTACCTAATGCCGTTTAAACAACCGGTCGGCCTGATGGCAGGCGCACGCGTCTTCCCGGAAGAAAAAGCCCACGACATCCTGATTGGCGAAAGCTGGTTAGGCCGCGTGGTGAATGGCCTCGGCGAACCGCTGGATGGCAAAGGCCGCCTGAACGGCAACGACCTTCTGCCGCCGCTGCCGCCCTCGGTCAATCCCTTAACCCGCCGTTCGGTGGACGAACCGTTAGACGTGGGCGTGAAAGCCATCAACGGCCTGCTGACCATCGGCAAAGGCCAGCGCGTCGGGCTAATGGCGGGCAGCGGCGTCGGGAAAAGCGTGCTGCTGGGGATGATCACCCGCCAGACCAAAGCCGACATCGTGGTGGTCGGGCTGATTGGCGAGCGCGGGCGCGAAGTGAAAGAGTTTATCGACCACTCGCTGGGCGAGGACGGGCTGGCAAAGTCTATCGTCGTCGTCGCGCCCGCCGATGAATCGCCGCTGATGCGACTGAAAGCCACCGAACTGTGTCACTCCATCGCCGCCTGGTTTCGCGACCGCGGGCATCACGTTTTACTGCTGGTGGATTCCCTGACCCGCTACGCGATGGCGCAGCGGGAAATTGCCCTCTCGCTCGGTGAGCCGCCCGCCACCAAAGGCTATCCGCCATCGGCATTCGGCATGATCCCCAAACTGGTCGAGAGCGCAGGCAACAGCGAAAGCGCAGGATCGATGACCGCCATCTACACCGTGCTGGCGGAAGGCGACGACCAGCAAGATCCGATCGTTGACTGCGCCCGTGCTGTGCTGGACGGGCATATCGTATTAACCCGCAAACTGGCAGAAGCGGGGCATTATCCGGCCATTGATATCGGCCAGTCGATCAGCCGCTGCATGAACCAGGTCACCCGCCCGGAACATCAGCAATCCGCCCGCGCGTTAAAGCAAAACTACGCCGCCTATATGGAGATCAAACCGCTGATCCCGCTCGGCGGCTACGTGGCAGGCGCGGACGCCAGCGTCGACAAAGCGGTGAAAATGTTCCCGGCTATCGAGCGATTTTTGCGCCAGGAGATGCGCGAACCGGCCTCCCTCGAACTGGTGCAAAGCCGCCTGCAAATTCTCTTTCCTGGTGCCAAAAAGGCAGAACAGTAACTATGCGACAAATCATCGACACCCTGGCGCAGTTGCAGCGCCTGCGGGATAAATCGGTCAAAGATAAAACCGTCGAGCTGGCAAAGCAAAAACAGATTTGCGCGGGCTATGACAACAATATCAAGGCATTAGGCTACCTGGTGGAGAAAACATCTGCGGGCGCGGCGGCGTCGGTGGAATCGCTGAAAAACGTCAGCGGCTACAAAGGCACTTTGCGCAAGGTAATCGCCTGGCAGGAGCAGGAAAAAACGCTGGCTAACATCAAAGCCACGCGAATGCAGAAAAACCTGACGGCGGCGGCGTGCGAAGAGAAAGTGGTGGCCCTGACGCTGGACGACAAACGCCGCGAGCAACAGGAAAGCACCACCGCGAAAACGCAAAAAGCGGTGGACGATATTGCCGTGCAGTGCTGGCTGCGGCATAAATTAGCGGAATAGCCATGAAAACGGTCATCACCTTCGGCACCTTTGATGTGTTCCATGTCGGTCATCTGCGCCTTTTACAACGCGCCCGCTCGCTGGGCGAAAGGCTGCTGGTCGGCGTATCATCCGACGCCTTAAATATCGCCAAAAAGGGCAGGGCGCCGGTTTACCATCAGGATGACCGCATGGCGATTATCGCTGGGCTGGCGTGCGTGGATGGCGTATTTCTGGAGGAATCGCTGGAGCAGAAAGCGGAGTATCTGCGGGGTTACAGTGCGGATATTTTGGTGATGGGCGATGACTGGGCGGGGAAGTTTGACGATTTCTCGTGTGTCTGTGAGGTGGTCTATTTTCCCCGTACGCCGTCGGTGTCGACGACGGGGATTATTGAGGTGATTAGGGGGGAACATACATAAGCCACCTACTGATTTAATTCCCGCAGTGAGAGAAGATGATGCCGTCTGCCGTTTGGCTATGTTAAATATGTTTAAATAATCGCGTTTTTTCGACATATCGCCAAAACATGTCGATGGCATAAACGTATTCCAACGACATGTTTAAAAAATCGAATTTTATCGACATATCCCTGACGGTTCCTTGCCCGCCAGCGCTTCCACAATCACCATCGCCGCCCGTTCTCCCGCTTTGCCATCCATAAACGCATCGCAATAGTGATGGCGAATTTCCGTAAGCTGCGCCTGCATCGCACCCCAGTCAAACGCCTCTGACAACAAATGACGCAGTTCCGCAACATCATGAGCCACCGGCAATATTTCGCGGATTTGCTGGTCGGCGCTCTCCGGCGTGGAGTAGCTTTTCTCGCCGTCGAGCAATTCACTCATGCCCGGAAAATCGAGCAGGATCACCCGCTTATCAACGTGGATAGCATCGAAAATAAAGCCGCTGTTATCGGTGAGCACGTAATCGGCCTTTGTCAGTAGCGCCAGCGTGTGGCGGGCAGAGTCGGTGCGCTGTTTTAAATGCCTGCGCGCCAGGGCCAGCGATGCAGCTTCTTCCGGGCGCGAGCAGGTGCCGTGATGCAGTTTGCAAATCAGGTTCACATCACCGCTTAAGCGCCCCAATTTTTCTGCCCAGTGGGGCAGGGAGCTTAATGCGCCAAACGTAGGGGCATAGAGCACCGTAGGTTTACGGTAATCGGGTTGGATATTTTCTGGCAACGAACGATCGAATGTGCCGTTATGCCAGGCGTCGAAGCGCGGGTTGCCGACCACTTTTGCGCTGCCGAAATGTTCCAGCGCCCGCTGGCTGTAGTGGCTGTAACATAAAATACGCTGATAAAAACGATTCCAGTCGGCGTGGTTCCACGTCTCTTTGGCTAAGCCGTACATAGCGCGGATGTTCACCGCCGCCAGGCCATTGAGCGCGGGCGTGTGGTAGGGGCTGACCAGGCATTTTACCCTCTGACTGTGTGCCTGCATTTCAGATAAGCGCATACCTTTGAGCTGCGGATCGTCGATGCTTTTTAGCGTTTCCAGCATCTCATCAAGAAACGGTTTAAACACGCGGTCGTTGATCACCAGCGTGCAGCTCTGCCCCTGCGCCTGTAGGGCGGTGATGATTGGGCGGTAGAGTGCGTAGTGGAATGAGGTTTCCATAAAAAAGCCGATGGTGTCGGCGACGGGTAATGTAGATGGCTTGGTGGCTACGGGTAACTTATTGAAGTAGTGACTAATGTTGTCGGTCGTTTTTTGCTCGATATCACTAAAGCCCGGTCGCTGGTAACAAAGGCTCGGATAACAGGCCAGCCATTTGTCGGCGCGTAGCAGCGGTTGCCAGCAGGCTTCCAGCGAGTGCTCATCGTTGCTCATCTGCTGCGCCAGTTGCGGGTAGTAGCGGCTGTTCACCAGATAAGCGCACACTTTGCGGCAGCCCCGCGCGTGCACCAACCCCGGCAAACTTTTTAGCATCGTTCCCTGCGAAATTTCGCCACCGAGGATCATCGCCTGCCAGGGAATTTTCGCCAGGCTCGCCAGCAGCGTGTTCAGCACCTGAATATGTTTCTCCTGCTTGAGAATGACCGCGTCATCTTCCAGCAGCAGATAGTTTTGCCAGCCGTGCTGTTGCGCCAGGCGCAGCGCCTGCAAGTGTGACTGGCGGCGGCCCCGTTGACCGTTTTCATCTTCACAGGCGGCAAGGCGGGTGATCTTTTCAGGCGGAACATGCAGCAGTGCCAGTTCTTCACGGATCTGCTGTAAGCGATCCGGGCGTTTATCCAGATTCAGCAGAACGATCTGATCGATCGCCTGATGATTGATCGCCTGGTGATGAGTGGCGTTATGCAGACTCAGATAAGCATTGCGCAGCAGCGGATCGCGGACGATATCTGTAAGCGCCGCGTTTACTGGCGTGCTGGCCCCGAGAATAAAATCTTTATCAAAGGTGTTGTGACTATGCGAGATACACAGAATCGTGCGCTCGCCGGGCAGTTGCAGCGGGTTTACGCTGAAATTGTCGGTGAAACTTTTCTCTTCGCCGAGGTTGCAATCATCGTCGTAGCGGTGTTTTTTCAGATAGTTACGGTGATAGCAAAAGGTGCCGTTGAGGATGTTATGCGGGCCAAAGCTGCGGCTTTGAAAGATACGGTTGATATGGCTGTACCAGATGGGGATCTGGTCGGAGCCGGAGATGAGCGCCCGGTGTTTTTGCATCATGGCGATAGTCCAGGAGAGTTTATCTGCCGGGTAGTAGTCGTCGTCATCCATGCAGAGGATATATTCCCCCACAGCCAGTTCATTGAGCATGTTACGTTTTTTGCCCAGCGGCAGTCTTTCCTGATGATGGATGTAGCGGATGTTGAAGGACTCTGGCGTGCCATTGGTCAGGCGGTCGATGATGTGCTGATGGCTTTGCGGCGAGTCGTCGAGGATGACCAGTTCGCGGCGGTCTGCCGGGTAATCCTGATAGCGGTACATGTAAAGCAGGTACGGCAGGAATGCACCGCGGTTCCAGGTTGGCGTGACGACGCTGACGAACGGTTTTTCGCGGTGGGTGGCGAGTGTTTTGATGACGGTTTGCATGATATGTTTACGAAGTAGATAAGGCCGGGAAAAACCGGCCTGAAAGCGTTAGCAAGGTAGCAGCGAAAACGCATAAAGCAGCGGCTCTGCACAACATTCAGCCTGAATTTGTTGGCGAATCAGCAGCGCATTTTCACTCTCTCGCCAGCGTTCAAACACCGCGAAGAGGGCGAAAATATCCTCCTGTCGTAGCGGTGAATCATCCAGCGTCCACAAACTGATTAACGTGCGGATGAGATAAAAATCACATACCAGCAGGAAATAATCCGCCCCGTCAGCCTGGCCAATTACATCGTGGTAAACCCGGTAAATCAGCCAGTTGCGCATCATCCACGGTGCGGCGGCAAAATGCTGTTGCCAGGTGGTTTGCCACTGCGCCTGAAGCTGCTGTTGCAACAAAGCTTCGCTGTTGGCGTCATGCAGCGTCAGTAAGGTAACCTGCAACGGCAGTGAGGCTTTGCGCGGGCTTTCCGGCAGAATCGACCAGTCAAATGCAAAACTTCCGAGCAGCGTCACCAGCTGCCGTGCCAGCTGAGGCACGGGCGGGAGCTGGGCGAACTGTGCCTGCAGCGTGCCTTTTTTCGCATGATCGGCCAGCGCCTGTGGCAGCGTTGTCAGTCGGGCAAGAGTATCGCCATCCCTGCCTGGCATTTTACTGGCGCGGGAGAGCAGGATACCGACGGCATACAGTGAAAGCTCTGGTGTTAAACCGGGTAGCGTAAGGGTGCTCAAAATCACCTGGTTTACTATCGCATCGCGCGCGGAGAGTTCCGCGGTATTTTCTTCCACAGGGCGGTAGGTGAGCTGTAAATCAAAGGCCCTGGCATCGTTGAGCACCGCTTCGCAGCTTTCTGGCTCTGTCAGCATCAGGCTCTGACGAATCTCATTCTTCCAGACCTTACGGACGTATAAAGGCGAACCGGGGTGCTGCGCCAAAAAATTGCGCACATATTCCGGTTCGTAACATTCAATAAAACTCATAGGTGGCTTCCAGTCTTTATTACTTCGCGGAATGTGCAATAAGCGTGCCGGGAATTTTTGTAATCAAAAACAAAGGATTGAGAATCAGGCGGAAAATCCGTTTCCGCGATGGGGGAAGGAATTGTCGTTATTCCTGATAGAGAAAATCTGCTTCGCTGCCTAAAAATGACTGAATAAATTCATACTGGCGAATCAACAGCTCGCCGTTTTTATCGTTGTAGGCTTTGCATCGTTCCGCCTTTTGCTCAAGGCGTTGCCACAACTGTTGTGCTGCCGCTTTTTGGACTGCCGGAAGCCAGGCAAAAACCTGCGCCAGACCCTCACGATTTACTCTAACACCCAGCCCTTGCAGCAGGCTGTGCCGTTGATGGCTATGTCTATGCAACTGCTCATAGTGATGCGTTATCTCCTCGTTTACTGCCAGCAGCTCCTCGCTGGCGCGGCGAATCATGCAGATCCGCTGACGCTGGAGACGTTCACGCAGGCAATCATACAGCGCGTCGTCATCACGAATTCCCTGCAGCAGCGCCTTCACCTGTTGTAACCGGATACTCACTTCATCGGCCTCTTAGTTCTGGAAAAAGCTCAGCATGTCGCTGGCTAGCTGTTCGGTGTCCACTTGCAGGCTGCCGGAGGCCAGCATCGCCTGCATTTTCGCCACGTTGTCGCTGTTGATATCGCTCTCTTGCTGGTCGTTCAGCGTTTGCTGGGCGGACTGTAATCCCGCCTGAGTAATGTCGTCGGCGCTCAGCGTCGTGGTGGTGGCCGCCGTGGTTTTGCTCGACTGGCTGGAGCCTGCCGTTGTGGCTGTCGGGCGATTGCCTGGCATAGTCGGGGTGATTTTCATCGCAACCTCGTCTCGATATTGGGGTGGGTTACTCTGGTAAAGCGGTTAACAGGCGGCAAAACTTTAATCGCCAGCGCAAATTACTCTGCGCTTACCGTCGTTACCACGCCGCTTTCAGACACCATTGCGCTGATGACCCGCTGGCTGCTGGCGTTACGCACTTTCACCATTTCGCCTTTGCGTCCATTTTTCAGCGCCACGCCGGGCATTGAGGCGGTGATCCCCGCGCTCTGGTAAACAATCATCACCGGCTGATCGCGCCCGACCAGCACTGGCGAAACCAGTTCTTCTTTGGTGATGGGCCTGCCTGGTTGCAGCGCGTGCTTACTGCTTAAACCAATCGCATCATCGAGATCCATCAACACATCGCGGCGCTGGGCGCTGACGTTGTAAGGCTTCAGTTCCACATCATTCGCCGTGAGCGGCGTATCGCGGGCAATCACTGACTTTGCCATCACCACCGGCACCCGCACATCCGGGCGCACCGCCACGTTCATCTGCCAGCTTTGCGGGCAACTGACGGTGAAGCTCATCCGGTTGAGGGCGATGTCCGCAGGCGAAGTCAGCGTGACGGCGGGTGTAGTCGCACAGGGCGCGGCGGTCGCAATCTGCGAGGGAATGTAGACGTTAAAAGTGTAGCGATAGTCATGCCAATGCCGCTGCTGCGCCAGCGATTTAATCTGCTGGCTGGCGGCATTCAGCACCTGGGCGTTGACTTGTTCCCGCGCGCTGTGCTGCACGGGGTGGACGGCGGCGTAGCCCGGTAAGGCCAGCGCCAGGAGGAAATAAAACTTCCGCCTGCAAAATTGAAAACTCATAAACCCTTTCTCATCAGTCACTTAAAAGATGGCACGGTAATTGCTTAGCGTATGCGGATTGAAGCAGGAGTGACGCAGGAAATGGGGATCGGTTTTCAGCAGGCATTGGGAGTACATCCGCAGGCAGTGAAGTTACGTCTTGAGAGGACCGAGCTACTGACTGCGAATCTGGCGAACGTCGATACGCCAAATTTCAAGGCTAAAGATATTGATTTTGCCAGGGAGATGCAACGGGCAAATAACGCGGCGGTGGATGTCCAGTACCGCGTACCGATGCAGCCGTCGGAAGATGGCAACACCGTGGAACTGAACAGCGAACAGGCGCGGTTTTCACAAAATAGTATGGATTATCAAAGCAGTCTGACCTTTCTGAATCTGCAAATCAGCGGCATCAGAGAGGCCATTGAAGGGAAATAAGCATGTCATTTACTGATATCTATCAGATTTCCGGCTCGGCGATGACGGCGCAAACGCTACGTCTGAATACCGTTGCCAGTAACCTGGCGAATGCCAATGCGCCCGCCAGCAGCGAGGCGCAGGCGTATAAAGCGCGCAGCCCGGTGTTTGCGGCGGTGTATCACCACAGCTTGCTGGCGGGTACACATCGTCATGCCATTGACGGTGCCAGCGTGCAGGTGCAGGACGTGCTGCAAACCGGCGGGGCGCTGAAACGCTATGAACCGCATTCGCCGCTCGCCGACGCTAACGGCGATGTCTGGTATCCCGACGTCAACGTGGTGGAACAGATGGCGGACATGATGTCGGCTTCGCGCGATTTTGAAACCAACGTCGATGTGCTCAACAACGTGAAAAGTATGCAGCAAAGCCTGCTGAAACTGGGAGAAGCCTGATGAATACCCTGGCGCTGAATGCGCAATCGTCGCAGCCCACCGCCACGGCGGAAAGAAACAATGTGGCGGCCAGCGACACGCAAAGCAGCAGCGATAGCTCGCCCGTCGATACCTTTCTGACGCTGTTTGTCGCCGAGATCCAAAACCAGGACCCGACCGACCCGACCGACGCCACCGAATACATCGACCAGCTTTCGTCGATGGCGCAGGTGGCGATGATGGAAGAGATGAGCGTGCAGGCCAACACCAACGCGGTGCTGATGAGCAACATTCAGGTGATGGCGCTCGGCAACCTGGTGGGCGACGACATTATGGTGCAGACCACCGCTTTGCAGGTGAGCGACCAGACCATTAACGGTCGCGCCACGCTGGACGACGCCTGTACTACCGCCGATCTCCACTTTACCGATGCCGCAGGCGATGACTATACGGTGTCGCTGATCCCGCAGGGCAGTTCGTCCGTCGGGCCAGGGCAGGTGGATTTCTCGATTAATCCGGCGGATTACGGTATCCCGCCGGGTGATTACGACGTCTCGGTGGTCACCAACACCGGGGAAGAAGAGGTGCCGATTGAAGTCTCCGGCGAAGTGGAAGATGTGCGCATCCCGCTCGACGGCAGCTCTCCGGTGCTCAATGTTGCAGGTGTAGGCGAAGTGCCGTTCACCATGATTAGCCAGTTTGGTGTACCCGATGCCGACAGTGATGTGGCGTGATGTCCGGTGCCAAATTGCCTGATGCGCTTCGCTTATCAGGCCTACATGAAACTGCATTGTTTTGTAGGCCGGATAAGGCGTTCACGCCGCATCCGGCAAAACAACGGGCACGCTGTCAAAATTTGAATTAACAGGAAGACACAATGAGTTATGAAATTGCCGCGACGGGGCTGAATGCCGTTAACGAACAACTGGACGGGATCAGTAACAACATCGCCAACGCCGGAACGGTGGGCTATAAGTCGATGACCACCCAGTTTTCCGCCATGTATGCCGGAAGCCAGGCGATGGGCGTCAGCGTAGCGGGCACGGCGCAAAGTATTTCGCGCGGCGGTTCGCTGGTCTCCACCGGCAACGCGCTGGATCTGGCGATTAACGACGACGGCTTTTTTGTTACCTGCGACAGTGCGGGCAACATTTCCTACACCCGCGCCGGATCGTTTGAAACCGACAAAAACGGCTATATCGTCAACGCCTCGGGCGCTTATTTGCAGGGCTATCCGGTCGATGACAGCGGCACCCTGCAAACCGGTACAGTCACAGATATCCAGATCAAAACCGGCAATATCCCGGCGCAGGCCAGCAGCAGCCTGACTTTTACCGCCAACTTCGATGCCAGCGACGCGGCTATCGACCGTACAACCGTACCGTTCGACGCGACCAACAGCAGCTCCTATACCGACAGCTACACCACCACGGTATATGACTCATTAGGCAACGAACACTCGGTATGCCAGTACTTCACCAAAACCAGCGATAACACCTGGGAAGTGCAGTACACCTTCGACGGTCAGCAGCAGACTGGTGTTCCGGCGACGACGTTAACCTTCGACCCGAATACCGGGAAGCTGACTTCGCCAACCACGCCGCAGACCATTGAGTTTCAGACCGACGCCGCCGCACCCATCGACTTAACCGTTGATTACTCCACTTGTACGCAATATGGCTCTGAATTTTCTGTCACCACCAACGCCGCCAACGGCTACGCCTCCGCGACTCAGAACGGTGTGCAGGTTGATGACGATGGCAAAGTTTACGCCACCTACAGCAACGGCGAGCGCATGTTGCAGGGCCAGGTGGTGCTGGCGACGTTCCCCAACGATGACGGCCTGCAAGCGGTGAGCGGCACCGCGTGGGTACAAACCGGCGAATCCGGCACCCCGCTGATTGGCGTTCCCGGCTCCGGCACCTGCGGCACGCTTTCGTCGGGCGTGCTCGAAAGCTCTAACGTCGATATCACCAGCGAGTTAGTCAACCTGATGACCGCCCAGCGTAACTATCAGGCCAACACCAAAGTTATCGCCACCAGCACGCAGCTCGATGACGCGCTGTTCCAGGCAATGTAATGGACCGCTTGATTTATACCGCGTTGAGCGGTGCTTCTCAGACCCTGTACGAGCAGCAGATTAGCGCCAACAACCTGGCGAACGTCAACACCAACGGTTTTCGCGCCGATATGGCAATGGCGACCAACGACAAGGTGAAAGGCGGCGGCTTCGACACGCGCTATATGGCGCAGGAAGGGGCCAGCGGCGTGAACGACAGCACAGGTGTTGCGGAGAAAACCGAACGCCCGCTGGACGTGGCGATTCAGGGCGCGGGTTACATTGCGGTGCAGGATAAAAACGGCAACGAAGTGTATACCCGCAACGGCAACATTCAGCAGGACGACCAGGGGCAACTGACTATCGACGGCAATCTGGTGCTGGGGGATAACGGACCGATCATTCTGCCGCCGAACGCCATTGCTTCGTTTGGCAGCGACGGCACGCTCTCGGTGACGCCTGATGACGGCGACGTGACCGCGACGATGGATATCGACCGCCTGAAGCTGGTGGATATTCCGGTGGCTAACCTGGCGAAAAACGGTGAAGGGATGCTGATAACGGCAGACGGCGTTCCGGCTCAGCGCGATGAAAATATCAAAGTCAGCGGCGGTTTTCTCGAAGGCAGCAACGTCTCGGCGGTGAGCGAGATGATGTCGTCCATCGCCATGAACCGCCAGTTTGAAGCGCAGATCAAAATGATGAAAACCGCCGAAGATATCAGCGACGCGGGCAACCGCTTATTGCGCGGCTCGTAATCGCACATCGTAGGCCGGATAAGGCGTTCACGCCGCATCCGGCAACCGCGGCCCCAAAATAACACGGAATTTACCACTATGAACGCAGCATTATGGATCAGCAAAACCGGCCTCTCGGCGCAGGATGCTGAAATGAGCGCGATTGCCAACAACATCGCCAACGTTAACACCACCGGCTTCAAGCGCGACCGGGTGATGTTTCAGGATCTGTTTTACCAGACCCAGGAAGCACCGGGCGCGATGCTCGACCAGAACAACATCATGCCGACCGGGCTGCAATTCGGTAGCGGCGTGCGCATTGTCGGCACCCAGAAAACCTTCACCGAAGGCAACGTCGAAACCACCGACAACGCCATGAATGTCGCCATTATGGGGCAGGGATTTTTGCAGGTGCAAAAGGCCAATGGCGATATCGCTTATACCCGCGACGGTAATTTGCAGGTGAACGCCGATGGCGTACTGACCAACTCGCAGGGCTTGCCGTTGCAGCCGGAAATCGATGTTCCGGCGGGGGCGACCAATGTTGCGTTTGGCGAAGATGGTACGGTGACGGCGATTCTTCCTGGTGACAGCGACGTGACCGAGTTAGGGCAACTGACGCTGGTTAACTTCGCTAACCCGGCGGGGCTTTCTGCCGAGGGTGACAACCTTTATCTGGAAACCGCCGCCAGCGGTCAGCCGACCGAAGGTGTACCGGGCGAAGATGGGCTTGGCACCTTGCAGGACAACGCGCTGGAAGGCTCGAACGTGGATATCGTCAACGAAATGGTGGCGATGATTACGGTGCAACGCGCGTACGAGATGAACGCCAAAATGGTGTCGGCAGCGGACGATATGTTGCAGTACATCAGCCAGACGCTGTAAGGCGAAATGTCGGATGCGACGCTGACGCGTCTTATCCGACCTACAAGAGCACATAACTCACTGTATTTAAACAGGCAGAACGTGAAAAATTATCTATGGCTGGTGGCACTGCTTCCCCTGCTTAGCGGGTGTGAATCGCAGGCCATTCTGGTCAAAAAAGACGACGCATACTTTGCGCCACCAACCACCGAAGCGCCGCCTCCGGCAGACGGGCGTGCCGGGGGCGTGTTTGAAACCGGCTACAACTGGTCGCTGACCGCCGATCGGCGAGCTTATCGCGTGGGCGATATTCTGACGGTGATCCTCGAAGAATCGACCCAGTCGAGCAAACAGGCGAAAACCAACTTCGGCAAAAGCAACACCGTCGATATCGGCGCGCCGACGATTTTTGGTCACACCAAAGATAAGCTTTCCGGCTCCATCGACGCCAATCGCGACTTTGACGGCAGCGCCACTTCCCAGCAGCAGAACAGCCTGCGTGGGGAGATCACGGTTTCCGTCCATGCGGTGCAGCCTAACGGCATCCTGGAAATTCGCGGCGAAAAGTGGCTCACCCTCAACCAGGGCGATGAGTACATCCGTTTAAGCGGCCTTGTGCGCGCCGACGACATCCAGAACGACAACTCGGTTTCCTCCCAGCGGATCGCCGACGCCCGTATCTCCTATGCCGGACGCGGCGCGTTAAGCGACGCCAATGCCGCAGGCTGGCTGACGCGGCTGTTTAACCATCCTCTGTTCCCGATTTAATGCCGGAGAGTGCAATGCAAAACTGGATTAAGACCGTGGTTATCGCCATAAGTATGGCGCTACCTGGCGTCACGCTGGCGCAATCGCTGGAGTCGCTGGTCAACGTACAGGGCGTGCGCGAAAACCAACTGGTCGGCTACAGCCTGGTGGTGGGCCTTGACGGCACTGGCGATAAAAACCAGGTCAAATTCACCAACCAGACCATCACCAATATGCTGCGCCAGTTTGGCGTGCAGCTGCCGAATAAAATCGACCCGAAGGTGAAAAACGTCGCCGCGGTGGCGGTGAGCGCCACGCTGCCGCCGATGTACTCGCGCGGGCAGACCATTGATGTCACCGTCTCGTCGATTGGCGATGCCAAAAGTATTCGTGGCGGCACTTTGTTGCTGACCCAGTTGCACGGCGCGGATGGCGAAGTTTATGCCCTGGCGCAGGGAAGCGTGGTGGTGGGTGGGATGAATGCCACCGGGGCCAGCGGTTCCAGCGTGACGGTTAATACGCCGACTGCCGGGTTAATTCCCAATGGCGCAACGGTGGAGCGCGAGATCCCCAGCGATTTTCAGATGGGCGACACTATCACCCTCAACCTGAAACGCCCGTCGTTTAAAGACGCCAACAACATAGCGGCGGCGATTAACGCTTCGTTTGGCGGTATTGCTACGGCGCAGAGTTCCACCAACGTTACCGTGCGCGCGCCCACCAGTCCCGGCGCGCGGGTGGCGTTTATGTCGCAACTGGACGATGTACAAGTGCAGGCGGAGAAAATCCGTGCCCGCGTGGTGTTTAACTCACGCACCGGTACGGTAGTGATGGGCGATGGTATCGCGCTGCACGCGGCGGCGGTGTCGCACGGCAGTTTGACCGTTTCGATTAACGAAACCAGCAACGTCAGCCAGCCGAATGCCTTTGCGGGCGGGCGCACGGCGGTTACGCCGCAGAGCAATATCGCGGTGAATCATGCGCGCCCTGGCGTGGTGAGTTTGCCGGAGTCGAGCAGCCTGAAAACGCTGGTCAATGCGTTGAACAGTTTAGGCGCGACGCCGGATGACATTATGTCGATTTTGCAGGCGCTGCATGAGGCGGGCGCGCTGGATGCCGACCTGGAGGTGATCTGATGAAAGTCAACGTCAGCGGCGGGATTGACGGCAGCGATGCGTTAATGGGGCCGAAGGTTCAGGCCAATGATATCAAGCAGGCCGCGGAGCAGTTTGAGGCGATTTTTTTACGCAACATGCTCAAAGAGATGCGCAAAACCAACGAGCTGTTCGATTCGAAAGATAACCCGTTTAACAGCGATTCGGTGCGCATGATGCAGGGGTTTTATGACGATGAGTTGTGTAACACCCTGGCGCAGCAGCATGGGATTGGCATTGCGGCGATGATTGTGAAGCAGTTGTCGCCGAAGCATAAATGAGGCTCTGGCGTTTGGTGCCTGATGCGACGCTGTCGCGTCTTATCAGGCCTACGAGTCCGCGCATATTTTTATGTTTGCGCCTGTTTGTAGGCCGGATAAGGCGTTTACGCCGCATCCGGCGTTCGGTGCCTGATGCGACGCTGACGCGTCTTATCTGGCCTACGAGTCCGCACATATTTTTATGTTTGCGCCCGTATGTACGCCGTATCCGGCGTTCGGCACCCGGTTTACGGAACTTAAGAATCCCCAACCTAACGCCGCTTTTAACCGGCACGATTTACCGGTAAGGATCCAACATGGACATGATTAACATCGGCTACAGCGGCGCATCAACCGCGCAGGTGGAGCTGAACGTCACGGCGCAAAACACCGCTAACGCCATGACCACGGGCTACACCCGCCAGGTGGCGGAAATCAGCACCATCGGTGCCAGCGGCGGTTCGCCGAACAGCGCCGGTAACGGCGTGCAGGTCGACAGCATTCGCCGCGTCTCCAACCAGTATCAGGTGAATCAGGTGTGGTATGCCGCCAGCGATTACGGCTATTACAGCACCCAGCAGGGGTATCTCACGCAACTGGAAGCGGTATTGAGCGACGATAACAGCAGCCTGAGCGGCGGCTTCGATAACTTCTTCGCCGCCCTTAACGAAGCGACCACCAGCCCGGACGATTCCGCCCTGCGCGAGCAGGTGATCAGCGAAGCCGGGGCGCTGTCGTTGCGTATTGATAACACGCTGGATTACGTCGACTCGCAAAGCACGGAAATCATCAGCCAGCAGCAGGCGATGGTGTCGCAAATCAACACGCTCACCAGCGGCATCGCCAGCTATAACCAGCAAATCGCTCAGGCCGAAGCCAACGGCGATAATGCCTCCGCGCTGTACGACGCCCGCGACCAGATGGTGGAAGAACTGAGCGGGATGATGGATGTGCAGGTCAATATCGACGACCAGGGCAACTACAACGTTACGCTGCAAAACGGCCAGCCGCTGGTGAGCGGGCAGCAAAGCTCGACCATCGCGCTGGAAACCAACGCCGACGGCACGCCAACCATGTCGCTGACCTTCGCTGGCACCACCTCGACGATGACCACCGACACCGGCGGTTCATTAGGCGCACTGTTTGATTATCAAAACGACGTGTTGACGCCGCTGACCGACACCATCAACAGCATAGCGTCGCAGTTCGCCGATGCGGTCAACAACCAGCTGGCGCAGGGCTACGATCTCAACGGTAACCCCGGCGAGCCGCTGTTTATTTATGATGCCAGCGATGCTGATGGCCCGCTGACCGTCAACCCGGATATCACCGCCGACGAGCTGGCATTTTCCAGTTCGCCGGACGAAAGCGGTAACAGCGACAACCTGCAGGCGCTGATCAATATCTCCACCGAACCGCTGGAGATAGCCAACCTTGGCAGCGTGACGGTAGGGCAGGCGTGCTCGTCAATCATCAGCAATATCGGCATTTACAGTCAGCAAAATCAGACAGAAGTCGATGCCGCGTCCAATGTCTATTCCGCAGCGCAAAACCAGCAGAGTAGCGTCAGCGGCGTCAGCATGGACGAAGAGGCGGTGAACCTGATCACCTATCAACAAATTTATGAAGCCAATCTGAAAGTCATTTCCGCCGGGGCCGAGATTTTCGATTCGGTGCTGGAAATGTGCAGCTAAGCGGGAGCGCGAAAATGCGAGTAACCACCCAACAAACCTACGTCTCGATGACGCAAAGTTTTAATAATCTCTCCGGCGATCTGGCGCATGTGGTCGAGCAGATGGCAACTGGCAAGCAGATTTTGCAGCCGTCGGATGACCCGATCGCCGCCACGCGTATCACCCAGTTAAACCGCCAGCAGTCGGCGATTGAACAGTATCAGAGCAATATCGACTCCGCGTCGGCGGGCTTAAGCCAGCAGGAATCGATTCTCGATGGCGTCAACAACAGCCTGCTGGCGGTGCGCGACGACCTGCTGGAAGCGGCGAATGGCACCAATACCGCCGATTCGCTCGCAAGCCTCGGCCAGGATATTGAGTCGCTCACTGAATCAATGGTGGCGGCGCTCAATTATCAGGACGAAGACGGGCACTACGTGTTTGGCGGCACCATCAACGATCAGCCGCCGATTGTGGCGGTGGACGACGACGGCGACGGCGTGACCGATAGCTACAGCTATCAGGGCAACAGCGACCACCGCCAGACCACGGTGTCGAACGGCGTGGAAGTGGACACCAACGTGGCGGCGAGCGATTTCTTCGGTAGCAATTTAGACGTGCTCAACACGCTCAATTCGCTCTCTCAGGAGTTGCAAGACCCGGACGTTGACCCGGCAGATCCACAAGTGCAGAGCGATATTCAGAATGCCGTTGATGTGGTGGACATCGCCTCAGACGATCTCAACGCCTCGATTGCGTCGCTCGGCGAGACGCAGAACACCATGTCGATGCTGAGCGATGCGCAGACCGATATTTCTACCTCTAATGATGAGTTGATTGGTTCTTTACAGGATCTCGATTACGGCCCGGCGTCGATCACCTTTACCGGACTGGAAGTGGCAATGGAAGCTACCCTCAAGACTTACTCGAAAGTGAGTGAGTTGAATTTGTTCAGCGTTCTCTAACTCTTTCAGGAACAGTATGCAGGTCGGACTTACATCTTCGTCACTCGCCACCGGCGGCGCGCATAGCGCTGCGGTATCGTCGTCAACCGTTGCGCCCACTCAGGCGGTGCGGCAAAAACTCCCGGCGACGGCGAGTGAATATCCGGCCTCGCCGCTGATTACCACTCGCCCGCAGCGTTACAGCGTGCAGCTTAACGACCAGCTCACCACGTTGCAGCAGGCGGATCACTACCTCGGGCAACTGGAGCAGCAGTTGCTCGATTATCGTCATAGCCAGCGTAAGGGCGGGCAGGCGCAGAGTTCAGCGCTGATGCAGATGCTGGACAAACGCACCGCGCTTTCCGGCGGTGCGGTGGACCGCCAGTTGCAGCCGGTGTTGCAGGGCGAAGCGCGGGTGACTTTTCACTCGCCGGATCTGGCGAATCTCGTGCACAATCCCACGCCGGGAACGCGTATGTTCAGCGTCTCTGACGGGCGGCAGACCCAGCTTTCAGCGGTGATGCTGTCTGAGGATGACAGCGCCGCACAGTACCAGACGCGGCTGACCAACGCCCTGCGCCGCGTGGGCGTGCAGCTGCATCAGCAAGCGGATGGCATCAGTTTCTCCACCACTGAAAAACAGTGGCCTGACATCGAACGTACCTTAAACGTGCGCACCGATGGCGATAAATCAGCATTTATGCCGCTGAAAACCTTTGCCGAACCATCACAGGCGGACCGCTTTGCGCAAAGCCTGCAACAAGGCGGGGCGGGGATTTCTCAAATGCTGGAAAACATTAATCAGCAGCGTGCGCAGATGGCGGTACAGCAGGAAAAGGCGCGGCAGTTGATCGACGGCATGTCCCGCTTCCCGCAAACGGAAAACGCCGTGCAGGCATCGGAAAACCTCGGCGGCGTGCTCGATAGCGCCAATCATAACTATCAGATTTTATTGCAGGCGGTGAACGGTCAGGCGCGAATTTCCAGCCAGACGGTGAGGAATTTATTGGGGTAATTATCGGTTGGCCGGATAAGACGCCTTTAGCGTCGCATCCGGCATATATTGGCACTTGTCAGCATTTCTGCACAGTATTTAACAACTTCTCTAAATTCTGATACATCGCGCTATTAATATCGCTGTTCTGCCAACCTTCCACATTAAAGGTTAATTGCCAGCTACCGTTGCACTGGTTGCGCAGAACAATATCACTCTCCAGTCGGTTACGAACATATTTATAATAGGTTGTCATGGTCATATTATGCGCTGACAATAAATTATCGAGTTTGTCTTTCCCTGGTGCGAGGGTTTGTGACAGTAACGGTATGGAATTATTTTCTTTTCCAGAACTAAGATGAAATATTTTTATTCTTGGGCTATTAACGGATTCTTTTACCAGTTGCGGGGCGTCAGGCGTATTTTTTATATGAGAATAGCCCACGGTCGAACCAACAAATATAACTGCCGCAATTAACGCTAACCCCATCAGTCCTTTATGTTTTTTTCTTCCCGTCACAGGTGGTGCTGTTGGCTGTATTTCTTCCGGAACAGGCGGCACAGTTTCCTGTACGTGATCGGTAATAATCATCTCTTCCGCAGGCGATGACTCCGGCAAAGACACATACTCTTTATTGCACAAGTAACCTTTTTTCGGGATGGTTTTGATAATGTTCTGTTGTTTGCCATCATCATCGATAGCAACGCGCAACGCATGGATCGCCGTCGGCAGACTGTTACCGCCGACAATGCGGTTCTTCCATACTTCGGCACATAAATAAGATCGCGATAAAACCACATCGGCATTTTTTGCTAATGTTTCCAGCAAAATAAAATGGTATTCGCCGAGACGACGTGTTTCACCCGTTTCGCAATGTATTAAGGCATTAAGCGACGGGTCCATCCGCCAGTTGTTGATAATAATACTCATAGTTGAGTTTACCTTAGCAAGGGATAAATGTTTCCTGATAGCACACTGCATAGAACAGTGTTTTATGCGTCCCTGAGAAGATGATTTGTTTACGTGATAATTAATATTTTATGGTAATAGGATTATTCCTAATCACTATGTGGTGGAATGTAACGAAATGGCGGGTCCGTCACAATAGTAAAATGTGTACTATTTGCAACGCAATGTAAGTTTTGGCATCAGTACATTGAGAAAAAAACGATTTTACTGAAAGTAATCTTAATCATATCAAGCAATTGATAACGACATATTTTGACACCTGGCCATGTGGCAGATATTGCTAATAATCTTTTTATCTGAATTTAACTTCTGCTTTTTTTAGCTAAAAGTGGCATCGGATAATATGTGGCGAAAAAATTTTAACGGCGATTTTAAGTTTGCTCCTTAGGTGTCGTTTTTACAGGGTATCGAAATGAAAACGATTAATCCCAAGGAGCAGTATCATGTTATCTATTAACACCAATAACGCCTCAATGGCCGCCGTTAATGCAATCAGCAAAAGCAGCTCTTCTCTGTCTACATCTATGGAACGCCTGGCGACAGGTAACCGGATTAACTCTTCTGCCGATGACGCCGCGGGCAAACAAATTGCTAACCGTCTGACTGCACAGTCCAGCGGTATGGGCGTGGCGCTGAGCAACATTAATGATGCCACCGCGATGCTGCAAACCGCCGACAGCATGTTCGATGAAATGTCTGACGTGCTGGGTCGTATGAAAGACCTGTCAACTCAGGCTGCGAACGGCACCTACAGCGACGACGATCTGCAGGCGATGCAGGACGAATACGACGAACTGGGCCAGCAGATGTCTGACATGCTGCAAAACACCACTTACGGCGGCACCAACCTGTTCGGTGTTTCCGGCACCAGCAACACCGGTACTGACGGTCTGTTCCAGAGCGCGGTAACCTTCCAGGTGGGCGCGGAATCTTCCGACACCATGACTGTGAACATTTCAAGCCAACTGAACACGCTGGTGACTGACCTTTCTGCTATCAGCAACTCCTTTAGTGCGGATCAGGCAGACACCACCGGCACCGCAGGCGTGTCTGGCGGTACTGAGCTTACCGCGTCTGGCTCGGCTAACCAGATGATCACCAGCATTTCTACCGCGATGGATGATGTTTCGCAGATCCAGTCCAAGCTGGGTGCGTCTATCAACCGTCTGAACGACACGGCTAATAACCTGACCAGCATGCAGGACAACACCGAAGTTGCTATCGGTAACATCATGGATACCGACTACGCGACGGAAGCGTCCAATATGACCAAACAGCAAGTGCTGATGCAGACTGGCATCACCATGCTGAAACAGTCCAACAGCATGTCCAGCATGGTTTCCAGCCTGCTGCAGTAAGTTCGGGCCTACAAACGGGTACAAGCATAAAAATATGTGCGGACTCGTAGGCCTGATAAGACGCGCTAGCGTCGCATCAGGCATTGTGCACCGATTGCCGGATGCAGCGTGAACGCCTTATCCGGCCTACGAACGGGCACAAGCATAAAAATATGTGCGGACTCGTAGGCCTGATAAGACGCGCTAGCGTCGCATCAGGCATCGTGCACCGATTGCCGGATGCGGCGTAAATGCCTTATCCGGCCTACGAACGGGCACAAGCATAAAAATATGTGCGGACTCGTAAACCTGATAAGACGCGTCAGCGTCGCATCAGGCATCGTGCACCGATTGCCGGATGCGGCGTAAATGCCTTATCCGGCCACGAACAACACCGCCTGCGGGCGGTGTTGTGCTTTCTGCGGCAGACACTCTTCCGCCAGACCGGAAACGCCATTTCCGCCTGTTTTTCAATCTCTTGATTATTCACATAAAAAATATTGGCACGCCTTTTGCCAATAACCAGACATCGTTATCCGGAGTCATCAATGATTAACCCAAGAACCATTGCGCAAGAAATCGCTTATGCAGATGTCGCCACTCAGGCAGCCAATTTGCAGGAGAAGCAAACGGAGCTGGACGCTGAAAGCAGCGGCCTGGACTCGCTCAGCTCGGCGTTGAGCGATTTCCAGAGCGCCGTCGATGCGCTGAACAGCGATACCGACGGCCCGGTGACTTTCGCCGCCACCAGCAATAATGACTCGGCGACCGTTTCCGCCAATTCCCAGGCACAGGCGGGAAGCTACTCATTTTTTGTTGAGCAACTGGCGCAGGGGCAGCAAACCACGTTCAGTATGGGCGACGACGCCTTTTCTGCGACGGGGACGTTTGAAATGACCATGGGCGACAGCACCATGGATATCGACCTGGCGGCGGCGGATCAGAACGGTGACGGCGACGGTTTTATCGACGCCAGCGAACTGGTGAATGCGATTAACGACTCCGATGACAATCCGGGCGTGTCGGCTGCGCTGGTAAAAACCGACGGCACCACCACCATTATGCTCACCTCGGATAGCACCGGGGCGCAGAGCGCGTTTTCGGTGAGTGTAACGGGGCATGACGCCAGCAACGATAGCGCCAGCGCGCCCGTTGCCACGGATGTTTCCTCCGCTCAGGACGCGATTATTCATCTCGGTAGCGCCACAGGGCCAGAGATCACCAACAGCAGCAATACGTTTGATGATGTGATCCCCGGCGTCACCATGACTTTCACCGAAGTCAGCGATTCTGACAGCGATCTCACCACCTTTAACATCAGCGAAGATTCCAGCGCCAGCCAGGAGAAAGTACAGACCTTTGTCGATGCCTATAACACCTTGATTGATATGGTTGATTCGCTGACTACTCACGGTGATGACAGTACCAGCGCCGGGGTATTTGCGGGCGACGCCGGACTCAGTTCACTGGCGAACCAGCTCGATGACATCGCCCATGCCAGCTACAACGGTGTGTCGATTGTTGACTATGGCATCACGCTTGATTCTCACGGCCACTTACAGATTGATTCCGACCAGTTCAACGACGAAATGAAGAAAAATCCTGACGGCCTGACGTCTATTTTCGTTGGCGACAACAGCATGGTGGCGCAGATGGACGACCTGATTAACACCTACACGGACTCCAGCAACGGCATCATCACCCTGCGCCAGCAGAACATTGACGATCAGATGAGCAAAATTCAGGACGAAGGCGATCAGCTTACCGATACCTATAACGCCAACTACGACCGTTATCTGGAGGAGTACACCAACACGTTGGTCGAGGTATACACCATGAAAGCCAGCATGGCGGCATTCGCGTAACTCAGAAGGAATATCCCTAAAGATGTACCAAGTACAGGACGGCTATTCGCAATATAAAGAGATCGATCTCGCGGCGCGTACTGCGGCGGCATCTCCGCTTGAACTGGTGCTGGTGCTGTTTTCTGGCCTGATGGATGAGCTGGAACGCGCCAAAAGCCACATTGAAGGGCGGCGTTTCGAGAAGAAAGCCCAGAGCATCAATAAATGCATCGACATTCTCAATGCGCTCACCAGTTCGCTGGAGTTTGAAACTGGCGGCGAGCTGGTGGTCAACCTTTCGCGACTCTATGACCACTGCGTTTACCGATTGTATGAAGCCAGCGGCGAACTGTCGGCAGAGAAAATCGATGAAGTGATGCTGATCTTAAGCAACCTGCGCGAAGGCTGGGAAGGGCTTTCGGGCAAGCTGGGTTAAGACGATGGAAAAACAACGCAGGCAACTTTTCGCACTGGTCGAGGCGATGAATGAAGCCCTCGACAAGCAACGCTGGCGACGCCTTCCGGCACTGCATCAGCAGTTGATACGCCAGTTTCACGATTACGCGGCGGCGGAAACCGACGCGCAACAGCTTGGTGCGGTGAAATCGCAACTTCATGCCGCGTTTAGCGCATTAATTGCCCGCCGCGAGCAGCGTGCCGACGTGCTGAAAGCGCGTATGGAACAGCATCAGCGGCATCAGGAAGGCGTACTGGCCTACTCAATTGTTAATTTACTTTCGGAGAAGTCATGAATCCGGCATTGCTTGCCACGCTCGGAACGCTTGCGGAAACCGCTTCGTTGAAGGCGGATATTTTACCGCCGGTGAGCGGTGAAAACGCGCCCGTGTTTACCCTGCCGAAAATGGCGGTCGCGGCGGTGGCGGAGCGCGTTCATAGCGCTAAAACCAGTCAGCAACAGGCGACGCGCCCGCAGGAGAACGATCCGGTGGCAATGCAGGCGCTAATGGCGCTGTTACTTCCGCAACCTGCCGCGCCGCACCAGGACACGCCGCAGCCGCGAAACGTCGCAACATCGCCGGTTATCCAGCAATTGACGAAAGCGGTGGTGCAAAACGCGGCGCAACGCCCGACGCAACAGCAGGAACTCACGCCGTTACCGCCGCAGTTGCAGGAACTGATCAGTCAGTTGCCGCAGGCGAAACCCGAACAGCAGGCCAGACTGGCGACTTACGCCAGTGAAGATTTACATGCCATTGCGCCGACGCAGCCGCGCGTCTCAACACAGCCAGCTAGCCCGAAACCTGAACTAACCCGAGTGACCGCGCGACCGCAGGTCGAGCGTAAAACGGAAAAAGTAGCAGACAGCGAACCGGTTATTGCGCGTGCGGTGTTGCAGGTTAAAACGCCGGAGCTGATCAGCGATCATCAGGAGATTGTCGCCAAACCAGCCACGCTTTCGATGGACGAACTGGGCGAAAAACTGACGATGCTTTTGAAAGATCAGATCCACTTTCAGCTCAACAAACAACAGCAGATCTCCACCATCCGTCTCGATCCACCGTCGCTTGGCAAGCTCGAGATCGCCGTACAACTCGACAACGGCAAACTGATGGTGCACATCGGCGCGAACCAAAGTGAAGTTTGCCGCGCGTTACAGCAGTTTAGCGACGATCTCCGCCAGCATCTGACGGCGCAAAATTTTATGGAGGTGAACGTACAGGTTTCCTCCGAAGGGCAGTCGCAGCAGCAACAACAGTCGGGCCATCAGCAGGAAGAGGTGAGTGCCGCCTTACAGCTTGATGATGCGCCTCAATTTCAACAGAACGAATCCGTTTTGATCAAAGTGTAAAGGCAATATGAAGAAAATCGTGGTGGCGGGCGTGGTCAGCGCCGTTCTGGCGTTGGTGGTGGGGGCCGGAGCTGGATGGAGTGTCTGGCATCATTATGCCGGAAAAGGAAAACCGACGGCCGTTGCACGGGCGGAAGCGGTGGAAACCCTGGATGAAAGCAAAAGCGTGTTTGTGACGTTGCCGGAAACCATTGTCACGCTGCATGACAACAACGGCGCGGACCATTATTTGTCGGCGGAATTAGTGATGGTGGTCGCCAGTGACAAAGAAGCGGAAAAAATAAAACATCAGGAACCGCTGTATCAAAGTATTGCGGTTGAATGCCTGACGGAAATGAAATTTGAAGATTTGCGCGGCATGAAAATATCAGCCATCCGCAAACTGATTTCTGACGCGTTAAAGAAAGATCTTCAGCGTCGCAAAATGAGTGCACCGTATAAGGATTTGCTGGTGAAAAAAGTGGTCTTCCAGTAATCACCAGGCGGATATAAACATGCTACAGGACGTATTCGAGTCAGAAGAATTTGCTGCCGCGCCGGTATTAACCCCGCAGCAGGAGAGCCACTACTTGCAGGCCTATTTACCGTTGGTGCGTAAAGTGGTGCGGCACCTTGCGCCGCAGTGCAACTGCATTATTGATCGTCAGGATATGGAACAAACGGCGTTAATAGGGCTGCTCAACGCCATTCGTCGCTATGGGCTGCCGGACGAAGGTTTTGCGGGCTATGCCGTGCACCGTATTCGCGGCGCGATCCTTGATGAGCTGCGCGCTCTCGACTGGCGACCGCGCCAGCTGCGACAGAAATATCATCAGATGAAAGACCTGATTCGCGAAACGCGTAAAAAACTGGGACACGAGCCGGAGTGGTCAGAACTGGCCGTGGAAGGGATCTCGCATGGAGATTACCTCGAATATCAGCAACTGGAAGGGGCGGAAACGCTCGCCAGTCTCGACGAATTACTGAACGGTGAAGGGCCTGGCATTCCGCTTGCTGGCAGGGAGCTGGAAGATCAGTTTGTCACCCAGCAAATGTTGCAACAGGCGCTTTCACAATTAAGCGAAAAAGAGCAACTGATCCTCTCTATGTATTACCAGCATGAGATGAATCTCAAAGAGATTGCGCTGGTATTAGGGCTAACCGAGGCCCGAATTTGTCAATTGAATAAACAGATCGCGCAGAAAATTCGTGATTTTGTCTATCCGAATTAAAGTGAAAAAATCATGCAAAAAATATTAGGTTTACTGGTGGTGCTCGGCTGCGTATTCGGCGGGTATTTTGAAGCGGGCGGCCAATTAATTGCTATCTGGCAGCCTGCAGAGATAGTTATTATTTTAGGTGCTGGTTTCGGGGCGATGATTATTGGGAACCCGAAGCATGTGCTGAAAGAGATTGCCCATCAAATTAAAGGCGTGATCAGTAAAAAACAGCTCGGGCCGGAGTTTCAGCGCCAGCTATTAATGTGCCTGTATGAGTTGCTTGAAATGGTACAAAACGGCGGTCTGCGGATGTTGGATCAGCATATTGAGCAGCCGGAAGAGAGCACCGTTTTCCAGAAATACCCGTTGGTATTAACCCAGAAGCGGCTGGTGACCTTTATTGCCGATAACTTTCGCCTGATGGCGATGGGCAAGATTGACGCCCATGAACTGGAAGGCATTCTCGATCAGGAACTGGACACCGCGGAAGAGTCGCTGTTAACGCCATCGCGCTCGCTGCAACGTACCGCCGAAGCGATGCCGGGATTTGGTATTTGCGCGGCGGTGTTGGGCATCATCATTACCATGCAGTCAATTGACGGATCTATCGCCCTGATTGGCCTGAAAGTGGCGGCGGCTCTGGTGGGGACGTTTTTAGGCGTGTTTATCTGCTACTGCCTGATGGACCCGCTCGCTAACGCGATGGAACAACAGGCGCGGGCGGAACATTCTTTGCTGGAATGTGTGCGTACCGTGCTGGTGGCGCAGGCAGGCGGCAAACCGACGCTGCTGGCGGTGGACGCCGGGCGTAAGCTGCTGCATCTGGCGTCCAAACCGACCTTCGCCAACCTCGACGCGTGGGTGAATGCGATGCTGGAGCAAGAATAAGCATGAGAAAGACGGGTAACCGCCGCGATCGAGGGGCAAAAACCACCATCGTCCGGCGGCAGATCAAAAAGAATCATGCCGGGCATCACGGCGGGGCGTGGAAGGTGGCGTTCGCCGACTTTACTTTGGCAATGATGGCGCTGTTTATGACGCTGTGGATTGTCAACAGCGTCAGTAAATCCGAGCGTGAAAGCATTATCGCCGCGCTGCACGGGCAGTCGATTTTTAACGGTGGCGGGCTGTCGCCGTTAAATAAAATCAGCCCGTCTCATCCGCCAAAACCTGCCACCGTGGCGGTGCCGGAAGAGACGGAGAAAAAAGTGCGCGACGTTAACGAGAAAACGGCGCTGCTGAAAAAGAAATCTGCCACCGAGCTTGGCGAGCTGGCAACCAGTATTAACACCATCGCCCGTGATGCGCATATGGAAGCGAATCTGGAGATGGAGATTGTTCCCCAGGGATTACGCGTGCTGATTAAAGACGACCAGAACCGCAATATGTTTGAACGTGGCAGCGCGAAGATTATGCCGTTCTTTAAAACGCTGCTGGTGGAACTCGCGCCAGTTTTCGACTCGCTCGATAACAAAATTATTATTACCGGGCATACCGACGCGATGGCCTACAAAAACAATATCTACAACAATTGGAACCTTTCGGGCGATCGCGCGCTTTCGGCTCGTCGGGTGCTGGAAGAGGCCGGAATGCCGAAAGATAAAGTGATGCAGGTGAGCGCAATGGCGGACCAGATGCTGCTGGACGCCAAAAATCCGCAAAGCGCGGGTAATCGGCGCATTGAGATTATGGTGCTGACCAAAAGTGCGTCCGATACGCTGTATCAATACTTTGGTCAGCATGGGGATAAAGTGGTGCAGCCGCTGGTACAAAAGCTGGATAAGCAGCAGGTGCTTTCGCAGCGAACGCGTTAAATGCTGAATCTTTACGCATTTCTCAAACCCTGAAATCACTGTATACTTTACCAGTGTTGAGAGGTGAGCAATGCGTAAAATCATTCATGTGGATATGGACTGCTTTTTCGCAGCGGTGGAGATGCGCGACAATCCCGCCCTGCGCGATATCCCTATTGCTATTGGCGGCAGCCGCGAACGTCGGGGGGTGATCAGCACCGCCAATTATCCCGCGCGTAAATTTGGCGTACGCAGCGCTATGCCGACAGGGATGGCGCTCAAATTATGCCCACATCTCACCTTGCTCCCGGGGCGCTTTGACGCCTACAAAGAAGCCTCAAATCATATCCGTGAAATCTTCTCGCGCTACACCTCGCGCATTGAACCGTTGTCACTCGATGAGGCTTATCTCGATGTCACCGATAGCGTCCATTGCCACGGTTCTGCGACCCTCATCGCCCAGGAAATCCGCCAGACGATCTTCAACGAGCTGCAACTGACGGCATCTGCGGGCGTTGCGCCGGTCAAGTTTCTCGCCAAAATCGCCTCCGACATGAATAAACCCAACGGCCAGTTTGTGATTACTCCGGCAGAAGTTCCGGCATTTCTGCAAACCTTACCGCTGGCAAAAATTCCCGGCGTCGGCAAAGTCTCGGCGGCAAAACTGGAAGCGATGGGGCTGCGGACCTGCGGTGATGTACAAAAGTGTGATCTGGTGATTCTGCTTAAACGCTTTGGCAAATTTGGCCGCATTTTGTGGGAGCGTAGTCAGGGGATTGACGAGCGCGACGTTAACAGCGAACGGTTGCGAAAATCCGTCGGCGTGGAACGCACGATGGCGGAAGATATTCATCACTGGTCTGAATGTGAAGCGATTATCGAGCGGCTGTATCCGGAACTTGAACGCCGTCTGGCAAAGGTGAAACCTGATTTACTGATCGCCCGTCAGGGAGTGAAATTAAAGTTTGATGATTTTCAGCAAACCACTCAGGAGCACGTCTGGCCGCGGCTGAATAAAGCTGACTTAATCGCCATCGCGCGTAAAACCTGGGATGAACGTCGCGGCGGGCGCGGTGTGCGGCTGGTGGGGCTGCATGTGACGTTGCTTGACCCTCAAATGGAAAGACAACTGGTGCTGGGATTATGAATAACATACAAATAAGAAACTATCAGCCTGGCGATTTTCAGCAACTATGCGCTATTTTCCTTAGAGCGGTTACGATGACTGCCAGTCAGCATTATTCTCCACAACAAATTGCCGCATGGGCGCAGATTGACGAATCTCGCTGGAAAGAGAAACTCGCGAAATCACAAGTGCGGGTTGCAATCATTAATGCACAACCGGTTGGTTTTATTTCCCGCATTGAACGTCATATCGATATGTTATTTGTTGACCCTGAATACACCCGCCGTGGGGTTGCCAGCGCTTTGTTAAAACCTTTGATTAAGTCTGAATCCGAACTTACGGTGGATGCCAGCATAACCGCAAAACCCTTTTTTGAACGTCATGATTTTCAGGTAGTTAAGCAGCAGCACGTTGAATGCCGGGGAGCGTGGTTTACTAATTTTTATATGCGATATAAACCGCAACATTAAATCCAGCTTGCAATGAAAATAACGCCCGCCATTCAGTGGATTTGTCCGAGCCCGTATCGCCCACATCACGGGCGTAAAAACTGGTTTCTGGGCATTGGGCGTTTTACCGCTGATGAGCAGGAACAATCGGATGCGATCCGGTATGAGACGCTGCGTTCGTCGGGGCCGGGTGGTCAACATGTCAATAAAACCGACTCGGCGGTGCGCGCCACGCATCTGGCTACCGGGATTAGCGTGAAGGTTCAGTCAGAGCGCAGCCAGCATGCTAACAAACGGCTGGCGCGATTGCTGATTGCCTGGAAGCTGGAGCAGCAGCAACAGGAAAATAGCGCGGTGCTGAAATCACAGCGGCGAATGTTCCATCACCAGATTGAACGTGGCAACCCGCGACGAACGTTCACAGGGATGGCATTTATCGAAGGATAATGAAGGATGAAACTGCCGGAAGGCGATTAAACGCCATCCGGCAGCAAATCAAATAATTACTTCGCCGGAATTTCTTTCAGCAGTTCAGTCAGCAGTGTCCAGTAATGACCTACGCTTTCGATGTGAACTTGCTCATCCGGAGAGTGTGGACCGGTGATTGTTGGCCCGATAGAAACCATGTCCATTTCCGGATACGGTTTTTTGAACAGACCACATTCCAGGCCCGCGTGGATAATCTGGATGTTCGGCGTCTTGTTGAACAGACGCTGATAGGTTTCACGTACCAGATGCATCACCGGAGAATTAGCGTCCGGCTGCCAGCCAGGATATGCGCCTTTCGCTTCGGTTTTCGCGCCAGCCAGTTTACCCAGCGAATCCAGCATGCTCACCACGTAGTCTTTACCGCTGTCGATAAGAGAACGGATCAGGCAGTGAATTTCTACGTTGTTGTCGGTCATGGTCACCACACCGACGTTCAGGGAGGTTTCAACCACACCTTTGGCTACATCGGAGTTACGAATCACACCGTTCGGGGTGGCGTTCAGCAGACGAATAAAGGAATCGCGAGATTGCGCAATCAGGGCAGCTTTATCGTTCGCAACAGAGTCCAGCAACAAGGCCAGATTTTTCTCTTTCTCTGCCAGCTCGTTTTTCAGGATGTCCTGATAGGTATTCACCAGAGATTTCAGTGCGTCAACTTTATCAGCTGCGACAGCAATGGTCGCAAAGGCTTCACGCGGGATGGCGTTACGCAGTGTGCCGCCGTTGAAGTCGATAAGACGCAGATCCAGTTCTTCCGCATGACCCGCCAGGAAGCGAACCAGCAGTTTGTTCGCGTTACCCAGGCCAACGTGGATTTCGCCACCAGAGTGACCGCCTTTCAGACCTTTTAAGGTTAACTTGAAGGTTTCAAAGCCAGCTGGAACCGCTTCACGATCTAAATGCAGGTTGGAGGTGAAGTCGATACCCCCCGCACAACCCATGTAGATTTCACCTTCTTCTTCGGAGTCGGTGTTAATCAGAATGTCAGCCTGCAACCAGTTGCTTTGTAAACCGAATGCGCCGTCCATACCGGCTTCTTCGGTCATAGTCAGCAGCACTTCCAGCGGGCCGTGAACCACGTTTTCGTCAGCCAGAACCGCCAGCGCAGACGCCATACCAATGCCGTTATCTGCACCCAGCGTGGTGCCGCGCGCTTTAACCCATTCGCCATCAATATAAGGCTGGATAGGATCTTTGGTGAAGTCGTGCACGGTGTCGTTGTTTTTTTGCGGCACCATATCGAGGTGAGCCTGCAGGACAACCGGTTTACGGTTTTCCATACCTGCGGTGGCAGGTTTACGAATCAGGATATTCCCCACTTGATCGCGTTCGACGTGGAAACCTTTTTCTTTTGCCCAACCTACAATGTATTCAGCGAGTTGCTCTTCATGATAGGACGGGTGAGGAATAGAACAGATTTTTGCAAAAATATCCCACAGCGGCTGTGGAGATAATTGAGACAGTTCAGACACGTTAAGTCTCCTTGTCGATCACCCGCAAAACAGTATTGCAGGTCACAGGGTTAGCAGAAAATGTTGTCAGCACAAGTCAGGCTTGCGAGATATGTTTGAGAATACCACTTTATCTAGCGACAGGTAGTAGCAGTGCGTAAAAAGACGCGGACTTATGTGAAATACTGGTTTTTAGTGCGCCAGATCTCTATAATCTCGCGCAACCTATTTTCCCCTCGAACACTTTTTAAGCCGTAGATAAACAGGCTGGGACACTTCACATGAGCGAAAAATACATCGTCACCTGGGACATGTTGCAGATCCATGCACGTAAACTCGCAAGCCGACTGATGCCTTCTGAACAATGGAAAGGCATTATTGCCGTAAGCCGTGGCGGTCTGGTACCGGGTGCGTTACTGGCGCGTGAACTGGGTATTCGTCATGTCGATACCGTATGTATTTCCAGCTACGATCACGACAACCAGCGCGAACTGAAAGTACTGAAACGCGCAGAAGGCGATGGCGAAGGCTTCATCGTCATTGATGACCTGGTAGATACCGGTGGTACTGCGGTTGCGATTCGTGAAATGTATCCTAAAGCACACTTTGTGACTATCTTCGCGAAACCGGCTGGTCGTCCTCTGGTAGATGATTATGTGGTTGATATCCCACAAGATACCTGGATTGAGCAGCCGTGGGATATGGGCGTTGTGTTCGTCCCGCCTATCTCTGGTCGCTAACCTTTTCAACGCCTGGCACTGCCGGGCGTTGTTCTTTTTAACGTCAGGCAGGTTACAATAGCTTCCAGTAAGTATTCCTGGAGGTTGCATCCATGACACAGGCTAACCTGAGCGAAACCCTGTTCAAACCCCGCTTTAAACATCCTGAAACCTCGACGCTAGTCCGCCGTTTTAACCACGGTGCGCAACCGTCGGTGCAGTCGGCCCTCGATGGCAAAAATATTCCTCATTGGTATCGCATGATTAACCGCCTGATGTGGATCTGGCGAGGTGTTGATCCGCGTGAAATCCTCGACGTCCAGGCGCGCATTGTGATGAGCGATGCTGAACGCACCGACAATGATTTATACGATACGGTGATTGGCTACCGCGGCGGCAACTGGATTTACGAGTGGGCCACCCAGGCGATGGTGTGGCAACAGAAAGCCTGTGCGGAAGAAGATCCGCAACTCAGCGGGCGTCACTGGCTGCACGCAGCTACGTTGTACAATATTGCCGCCTATCCGCACTTGAAGGGCGATGATCTGGCTGAACAGGTACAGGCGTTGTCAAATCGCGCGTATGAAGAAGCTGCGCAACGTCTGCCTGGAACAATGCGGCAAATGGAGTTTACCGTTCCGGGGGGCGCGCCCATCACTGGCTTTTTGCATATGCCAAAAGGTGATGGCCCATTCCCGACAGTATTAATGTGTGGTGGTCTGGATGCGATGCAAACAGACTATTACTCCCTTTATGAGCGCTATTTTGCACCGCGCGGCATTGCGATGCTGACTATTGATATGCCTTCGGTCGGTTTTTCCTCAAAATGGAAACTCACCCAGGATTCCAGCCTACTGCACCAACATGTCTTAAAGGCGTTGCCAAACGTGCCGTGGGTAGATCACACGCGCGTCGCAGCCTTTGGTTTCCGTTTTGGTGCTAACGTTGCTGTACGCCTGGCTTATCTCGAGGCATCACGTTTGAAAGCGGTGGCCTGTCTTGGCCCGGTGGTTCACACTTTGCTGAGTGATTTTAAGTGCCAGCAACAAGTGCCAGAAATGTATCTTGACGTTCTGGCAAGCCGACTGGGAATGCATGATGCATCTGATGAAGCGTTGCGTGTTGAGCTGAATCGCTACTCATTAAAAGTGCAAGGATTGCTGGGGCGTCGTTGCCCAACGCCAATGTTATCAGGCTACTGGAAGAACGATCCGTTCAGCCCGGAAGAGGACTCACGCTTAATCACGTCGTCATCTGCTGATGGTAAATTGTTAGAGATTCCGTTTAACCCGGTGTATCGGAATTTTGACAAGGCACTTCAGGAAATCACTGACTGGATCGAAAAGCGATTGTGTTAAAAATTTGCTAAATTTTGTCAATTTGGTAAAACAGTTGCATCACAACAGGAGATCGCAATGACGTTACCGAGTGGACACCCGAAAAGCAGATTGATCAAAAAATTTACCGCACTAGGCCCGTATATTCGTGAAGGTAAGTGCGAAGATAATCGATTCTTTTTCGATTGTCTGGCTGTATGCGTCAACGTGAAACCCGCGCCGGAAGTGCGTGAGTTCTGGGGCTGGTGGATGGAACTGGAAGCGCAGGAATCCCGTTTTACATACAGCTATCAGTTTGGTCTGTTCGATAAAGCAGGCGACTGGACGAGTGTTCCGGTAAAAGATGCCGAAGTGGTAGAGCGGCTGGAGTATACCTTGCGTGAGTTTCACGAGAAGCTGCGTGAACTGTTGGTGACGTTGAATCTGAAACTGGAACCGGCGGATGATTTTCGTGACGAGCCGGTGAAGTTAACGGCGTGAATGAAATGTGCCGGATGCGATGTTAGAGCATCTCTTCCGGCCTGAAATATTGGTTTTCGTTGGCCGGATAAGGCGTTCACGCCGCATCCGGCAATATTCATTAAAACTGATACGTCATCCCAACCGCGACAATATCATCATTGTTGATATTCAGCTTATTATCACTATCCAGTTGATTGATTTTATAATCAACAAACGCTGACATATTTTTGTTGAAATAATACGTAGCACCGACATCGATGTAATTGACCAGATCTTCATCACCGATGCCTTCAATATCTTTCCCTTTCGATAGCACATAACCTAGCGATGGACGCAGACCAAAGTCGAATTGATATTGTGCGACCGCTTCAAAGTTCTGCGTCTTATTGGCAAAGCCGCCAGAGATTGGCGTCATTTTGCGTGTTTCAGAATAGAAGGTGGCCAGATAAATATTATTAGCATCGTATTTCAGGCCCGTTGCCCACGCTTCTGCGCGCTTGCCCGTGCCACGGCTTTGCTGGTTTTGCTCGTTGGTGCGATCAGAGTTGGTATAGGCCCCACTGATGGCGAAATCGCTGCCGCCGAAGTCATAGGTTAACGAGGTGCCGAAGCCATCGCCATTCTGCTTTTTCACATCGCGATTTTCGTTTTTCCCTTGATATTGCAAGGTTAAATTCAAGCCATCGATAACGCCGAAGAAGTCGGTGTTACGATAAGTCGCCAGCCCGCTGGCACGTTTGGTCATAAAGTTATCGGTCTGCGCCGAGGAGTCGCCACCAAATTCCGGGAACATATCGGTCCAGGCTTCCACGTCATACAACGCGCCCAGGTTGCGACCATAATCGAAAGAACCTAAATCTTTATATTTCAATCCGGCAAAAGCGAGACGTGTTTTTTGCTGTGCGGTATCGCTCTCTGCTTTATTACCAGCAAACTCTGCTTCCCAACGACCATAACCAGTCAGTTGATCGTTAATTTGTGTTTCACCTTTAAAACCAAAGCGGATATAACTCTGGTCGCCATCTTTACTGTCATTATCACTCATATAATGCATGGCTTTAACTTTGCCATAAATATCAAGTTTATTACCGTCTTTGTTATATACTTCTGCGGCCTGTACGGATGCAGATGCCACAATGCCCATCACCACTAATGCCAGAGTGCTCTTTTTCATTTTCATTCCTGATTTTAATTAACGCGCGAATATTCAGCGGGAGAGTCCCGTTGAAAACAGGAAAGTTTTTAACCTGAGATTGTTAAAGATATATTACAGATTAATAATATTCTTAAAATGTGCTAATTTATTAAATCTGTAATAAAAGCGTAAACAACTGCCGTTACGCTTGCTGATCCCGCGCAACAAAACGCTATGCTTTGCTCGCAGATGGTTGGCAACCGACGACAGTCCTGCTAAAACGTTCGTTTGATATCATTTTTCCTAAAATTGAATGGCAGAGAATCATGAGTGACAGCCAGACGCTGGTGGTAAAACTCGGCACCAGTGTGCTAACAGGTGGATCGCGCCGCCTGAACCGTGCCCATATCGTTGAACTTGTTCGCCAGTGCGCGCAGTTACATGCCGCCGGGCATCGGATAGTCATTGTGACGTCGGGCGCGATTGCCGCCGGACGTGAGCACCTGGGTTACCCGGAACTGCCAGCGACTATCGCCTCAAAACAACTGCTGGCGGCGGTAGGGCAGAGTCGACTGATTCAACTGTGGGAACAGCTGTTTTCGATTTATGGCATTCACGTCGGGCAGATGCTGCTGACCCGTGCCGATATGGAAGACCGTGAACGCTTCCTGAACGCTCGCGATACGCTGCGTGCGCTGCTCGATAACAACATCGTTCCAGTAATCAATGAGAACGATGCTGTCGCTACGGCAGAAATTAAAGTTGGTGACAACGACAACCTTTCTGCGCTGGCGGCGATTCTGGCGGGTGCCGATAAACTGTTGCTGCTGACCGATCAAAAAGGTTTGTATACCGCTGACCCGCGCAGCAATCCGCAGGCAGAACTGATTAAAGATGTTTACGGCATTGATGACGCACTGCGCGCGATTGCCGGTGACAGCGTTTCAGGTCTTGGAACCGGCGGCATGAGCACCAAATTGCAGGCCGCTGACGTGGCTTGCCGTGCGGGTATCGACACCATTATTGCCGCGGGCAGCAAGCCGGGCGTCATTGGTGATGTGATGGAAGGCATTTCCGTCGGTACGCTGTTCCATGCCCAGGCGACTCCGCTTGAAAACCGTAAACGCTGGATTTTCGGTGCGCCGCCTGCGGGTGAAATCACGGTAGATGAAGGGGCAACTGCCGCCATTCTGGAACGCGGCAGCTCCCTGTTGCCGAAAGGCATTAAAAGCGTGACTGGCAATTTCTCGCGTGGTGAAGTCATCCGCATTTGCAACCTTGAAGGCCGCGATATCGCCCACGGCGTCAGTCGTTACAACAGCGATGCATTACGCCGTATTGCCGGACACCACTCGCAAGAAATTGATGCAATACTGGGATATGAATACGGCCCGGTTGCCGTTCACCGTGATGACATGATTACCCGTTAAGGAGCAGGCCGATGCTGGAACAAATGGGCATTGCCGCGAAGCAAGCCTCGTATAAATTAGCGCAACTCTCCAGCCGCGAAAAAAATCGCGTGCTGGAGAAGATTGCTGATGAACTGGAAGCACAAAGCGAAAGCATCCTCAACGCTAACGCCCAGGATGTTGCTGACGCGCGTGCTAATGGCCTCAGCGAAGCGATGCTTGACCGTCTGGCACTGACGCCCGCACGGCTGAAAGGCATTGCCGATGATGTGCGCCAGGTGTGTAACCTCGCCGATCCGGTAGGGCAGGTGATTGACGGCGGTGTGCTGGACAGCGGACTGCGTCTGGAGCGTCGTCGCGTGCCGCTGGGGGTGATTGGCGTGATTTATGAAGCGCGGCCGAACGTGACGGTTGATGTCGCTTCGCTGTGCCTGAAAACGGGTAACGCGGTGATCCTGCGTGGCGGCAAAGAAACCTGTCGCACTAACGCTGCAACGGTGGCGGTGATTCAGGACGCCCTGAAATCCTGCGGTTTACCGGCAGGTGCAGTACAGGCAATTGATAATCCTGACCGCGCGTTGGTCAGTGAAATGCTGCGTATGGATAAATACATCGACATGCTGATCCCGCGCGGCGGGGCTGGTTTGCATAAACTGTGCCGCGAACAGTCGACGATCCCGGTGATCACAGGTGGTATAGGCGTATGCCATATTTACGTTGATGAAAGTGCAGAGATCGCTGAAGCATTAAAAGTGATCGTCAACGCGAAAACCCAGCGTCCGAGCACATGTAATACGGTAGAAACGTTGCTGGTGAATAAAAACATCGCTGATAGCTTCCTGCCCGCATTAAGCAAACAAATGGCGGAAAGCAGCGTGACATTACACGCAGATGCTGCCGCACTGGCGCAGTTGCAGACAGGCCCCGCGAAGGTGGTGGCTGTTAAAGCGGAAGAGTATGACGATGAGTTTCTGTCATTAGATTTGAACGTCAAAATCGTCAGCGATCTTGACGATGCCATCGCCCATATTCGTGAACACGGCACACAACACTCCGATGCGATCCTGACCCGCGATATGCGCAACGCCCAGCGTTTTGTTAACGAAGTGGATTCGTCCGCTGTTTACGTTAACGCCTCTACGCGTTTTACCGACGGCGGCCAGTTTGGACTGGGTGCGGAAGTGGCGGTAAGCACACAAAAACTCCACGCGCGTGGCCCAATGGGGCTGGAAGCACTGACCACTTACAAGTGGATCGGCATTGGTGATTACACCATTCGTGCGTAAATAAAACCGGGTGATGCAAAAGTAGCCATTTGATTCACAAGGCCATTGACGCATCGCCCGGTTAGTTTTAACCTTGTCCACCGTGATTCACGTTCGTGAACATGTCCTTTCAGGGCCGATATAGCTCAGTTGGTAGAGCAGCGCATTCGTAATGCGAAGGTCGTAGGTTCGACTCCTATTATCGGCACCATTTAAATCAATAAGTTACACATCATTAGTACCTTCCTTATTTTTTGACTGGGACAAATTTGGGACCGATGGGTTCAGAATCGAGTCTATTTGCCGTGCGTGTTCGGTAAGGTGATTAGGTGCGAGGTGAGCATATCGACGAACCATTTCGATAGACTCCCAGCCTCCCATTTCCTGTAACACTGACAATGGGACTCCGGCTTGAACCAACCAACTTGCCCAGGTGTGTCTCAAGTCGTGAAGTCTGAAATCATCAATACCAGCTCGTCTCAGCGCCGCTTTCCAGGCTGTGTTTGCGTCATACCGCATCTTCCTGACTGTTGGCGCTTTCGTTCCGTCTGGTTTGGTACAGCTTTCCTTGTACACAAATACCCAACGGTGATGATTCCCGATTTGTTTTTTCAATACTCGACATGCAGTATCGTTTAGCGCAACGCCAATAGCGCGGTTTGATTTACTCTCTTCCGGGTTTATCCATGCCACCCGGCGCTGCACCGTTCGGTCAGCACTGGTATTGCCGGGCGCAGTCTGACTGCTGACCTGATTGACTGTGCAGCCGAACCGACACAGTTTAACGGACGATCGCTGGTACAGATTGCGCAGGCGCTTGCTGCGCCTTTCGGCATTGAGGTGGTGAACAACGGTGCGCCGTCGGGTGTTATTCCTGATGTCCAGCCTGATCACGGTGAAACGGTGATTGAGGTAATCAACAAAATACTCGGTCAGCAGCAGGCACTGGCTTACGACGACCCGCACGGCAGGCTGGTGATTGGCGGTATTGGCTCAACGCGGGCACATACTGCGCTGGTACTCGGGGAAAACATCCTTTCCTGCGATACGGAGAAGAGTATCCGGGAGCGGTTTTCTGTTTACCAGGTGGCGGGGCAGCGTGCCGGAAACGACGATGATTTCGGTGAGGCCACCACCACCGCGCTGCGGGCCCGCACAGAGGACGCATTTATTGCCCGTTACCGTCCGATGTATATCAGGCAGACAGGGCAGGCTACGGGGGCAGGCTGTATTGCGCGTGCTGACTTTGAAGCCCGGCAACGGGCGGCGCGGACGGATGAAACCACCTATGTGGTGCAGGGCTGGCGACAGAGTAACGGTACGCTGTGGCAGCCCAACCAGCGGGTGATTGTCTTCGATCCGGTCTGTGGTTTCGACAATACCGAACTGCTTGTCTCGGAAGTCACGTTTACTCAGGACCAGAATGGCACACTGACGGAAATCCGTGTCGGCCCGCCTGATGCTTATCTGCCTGAACCCGAAGCCCCCGGCGCGCGGAAAAAGAAAAAAGCCAGAGTACAGGAGGACCCGTTCTGATGAGGACGATTGAAGCCATGCAGCGACAACTCCTCGGCCTGATTGGGCGGGCAGTGGTGAAAAGCATCAGTGCCGCCACGAAATGTCAGACCGTGGATGTGTCCCTGATTGCCGGTGAACCCAAAGCCGGGGTTGAACATCTTGAACCCTACGGTTTTACCGCAAGGGCAAACAGCGGTGCGGAAGCGGTGGTGTTGTTTCCGGATGGCGACCGTTCTCATGCGGTGGTTGTTACGGTGTCGGACCGGCGCTACCGCCTGAAAGGGCTGCATACGGGTGAGGTGGCTGTCTATGACGATCAGGGGCAGTCCGTGACGCTGACCCGGGAGGGGATCGTGGTGGACGGTGCAGGTAAAACGATCACGTTTCGCAATTCACCTAAAGCACGTTTTGAAATGGATCTGGAAGTGACGGGGCAGGTGAAAGACATGTGCGACTCTACCGGCACCACCATGTCAGCGATGCGGCTTGCCTATAACGGGCATCGTCACAGAGAGAACGGTCAGGGCAGTAACACCGACAAACCTGATAAAGCGATGGAGGCATGATGGAACTGTGGCTGACGGTGAACGGTAAACGCACCTGCGCCAGCGCACCGCTGGATCCGCTGATTCGCGCCGTGGTGATTTCCCTGTTCACCTGGCGGCGGGCGGAGCCTGATGACAATGCCGACGTCCCGATGGGATGGTGGGGGGATACCTGGCCTGCGGTACAGAATGACCGTTACGGCTCCCGGCTGTGGCTGCTTCAGCGCAGCAAACTGACCAATCAGCTGGTGCAGACGGTAAGGGGGTATATCCGCGAATGCCTGCAATGGATGATTGATGACGGCGTGGTGTCCCGTATTGATCTGGATATCCGCCGCACCGGGATTAATGAACTGGGTAACAGTATCACCCTCTGGCGTCGTGACGGACCGGTAATGATTTCTTTTGATGATCTGTGGAGTGCGATAACGCATGGCGGACAGTGAATTTCAGCGCCCGACGCTGGCAGAAAATATCAGCATGCTCCGTAACGATTTATTCGCCAGGCTGGACGTCAGCGACACGCTCCGGCGCATGGATGAAGACGTGCGGGCAAAGGTGTATGCGGCGGCGCTGCATACGGTTTACGGGTACATCGATTATCTGGCAATGAACATGCTGCCTGACCTGTGCGATGAGTCCTGGCTGGCGCGACATGCTGCGATGAAACGGTGTCCGCGCAAGGGGGCCACGGCTGCCAGCGGGTATATGCGCTGGGAAGGTGTCAGCGATGGCCTGAAGGTGACCGCCGGGAGTGTTATTCAGCGCGATGACCTGGTTCAGTACACGGCAACTGCCGATGCAACCAGCTCCGGTGGTGTCCTGCGCGTGCCGATCGCCTGCTCAAGTGCAGGCGCGGTCGGTAACGCTGACGACGGTACGTCATTAATCCTGGTCACGCCGGTTAATGGTCTGACGTCTTCCGGCGTGGCAGATACCCTGACAGGCGGATTTGATACTGAAGAGCTGGAAACGTGGCGCGCCCGCGTCATTGAGCGGTATTACTGGACGCCTCAGGGCGGGGCTGACGGGGACTATGTCGTCTGGGCTAAAGAAGTGCCCGGCATTACCCGCGCATGGACATACCGTCACTGGATGGGAACGGGAACTGTCGGTGTGATGATTGCCAGCAGTGACCTGATTAATCCCATTCCGGAAGAATCAACGGAAACGGCAGCAAGGCAACATATCGGGCCACTGGCCCCGGTGGCAGGCTCTGATTTGTATGTATTCAGGCCGGTGGCACATACGGTGGATTTTCATATCCGCGTGACGCCGGACACACCAGAAATACGGGCTGCCATTACCGCGGAGTTGCGTTCGTTCCTGCTGCGTGATGGTTATCCGCAGGGAGAACTGAAGGTATCGCGTATCAGTGAGGCGATTTCCGGTGCGAACGGGGAATACAGCCATCAATTGCTTGCACCGGCGGACAATATCTCCATTGCAAAAAATGAACTGGCGGTTCTGGGGACGATTTCATGGACGTGACAAACGATGATTACATCCGTCTGTTGTCGGCACTGCTGCCGCCCGGTCCGGCGTGGTCAGCCAGCGATCCGGCGATTGCCGGTGCAGCACCGTCATTAACCCGCGTTCATCAGCGTGCGGATGCCCTGATGCGGGAGCTGGATCCGCGCACCACCACCGAACTGATAAACCGCTGGGAGCGTCTGTGCGGCCTGCCGGATGAATGTATTCCTACAGGGACACAGACCCTTCGCCAGCGTCAGCAACGGCTGGATGCGAAGGTTAACCTGTCGGGTGGCATCAACGAGGATTTTTATCTTGCACAGCTTGCTGCCCTGGGCAGACCAGATGCTACCATCACGCGATACGACAAAAGCACGTTCACCTGCTCATCGGCCTGTACTGACGCTGTGAACGCGCCTGAATGGCGGTATTACTGGCAGGTCAACATGCCAGCCGCCACCAACACCACCTGGATGACATGTGGTGATCCCTGTGATTCCGCGCTGCGCTTCTGGGGGGACACCGTTGTCGAGTGTGTTCTTAACAAACTCTGCCCGTCGCATACCTATGTGATTTTTAAATATCCGGAGTAATCCATGCATCGTATAGACACGAAAACCGCGCAGAAGGATAAGTTCGGCGCGGGTAAGAACGGTTTTACCCGTGGTAACCCCCAGACCGGCACGCCTGCCACCGATCTGGATGATGACTACTTTGACATGTTGCAGGAAGAGCTCTGCAGCGTGGTGGAGGCATCCGGTGCCAGCCTGGAGAAGGGGCGGCACGACCAGTTGCTTACCGCGCTTCGTGCGCTGCTGTTAAGCCGCAAAAATCCGTTTGGCGATATCAAATCGGATGGCACGGTACCAACGGCTCTCGCAAACCTTGGTTTGGGAGAAGCGGCTAAAAGGAATGTAGGTACAGGGGCGAATCAGATACCTGATATGAGCCTGTTCGCGTCAATTAATACCGTAACGGCTGCTGCGCAAAAATTTCCGTCTGGATTAATTTTACAGTGCGGTCAGTTGAATGGTGCCCCGAATGTATCTTCAACATACGGGATGAGGTTTCCGATGACGTTCTCAAGAGTCATTGCTGTCGTAGTTACATTAAACGTTACTGGCGCGGCAGGGCAGCCGACTGTATCGGCGACAAGTGTCCAGAACACTGGATTTAATATTACGGTGTCGCCCGGTTCAGGATATGGTTCATCTGCTGATGCGTATTACATTGCAATGGGATATTAACGAAATGTCATATTTTTATTCTGCATCGACAAACGGATTTTATTCGACTGAATTTCACGGCACCAATATTCCTGATGATGCAGTGGAAATCTCGGAATCAGAGTGGAAAACACTGATTAATTCACAGAGTGTAACAAAAATGATTACCTGTGGTGAGAACGGTCACCCTGTCATTGTTGACCGTCCTTCTCCAACACCAGAACAATTAGCCTTAATAAATGATGAAAAGAAATCTGCACTGATAGCAGAGGCAACGAATGTAATAGCGCCGCTTCAGGATGCGGTTGAATTAGATATGGCAACAGATGATGAAACGAAACTGTTACTGGCATGGAAAAAATATCGGGTGCTGCTTATGCGTGTTAATGTAGTAAAACCCGAGTGGCCTATGCATCCAAATAAATAGACTTGTTAATCTAGGGTAATTGTTGGAATAACACGCATTTTTCAGCAGGTCCAGATAGCCTGGGTATAATGCTCACTTCTACAATGACTTCAACTTATTTAATTGATATTACGAAACTTAACTCATACATAAACAATATGACTCAATACTGTACTAAATAGCTGCGCAGAAAAGTGCTCCACTTTCGCTCAGCCCTTGCTGGGCGAGGTATCAGGACGGTGTTCTCAGCTAGGTTGTGTTATATCTGGCTTGAGTTTTGTTGCCCATACGCAACATATTACCCATCAGTAAACGACAAGTGTGACAGAATTTGGTGCAGCTATTTAGACTATATCGACGCAGTAACGATAATAGATATCGAAACTGTACTAGATATTAGCTACTTATGATTACCGGGGGGCTTTTGAGCACTGGTGTTATCAATCGACTTCAAATAATTTACCAATAAATTATATTGCGATAGCTCATCACCTTCCTGGCTTTTTATAGCCAGTTTATCAGCGTCACCACCTACTGTTCATGCTTTTATTTCTTTGATTAATAAGTATATGATATTTTAATTCATCTGGTGTATTTCTTTCTCATGTGTTGGCCGGCTGAATATCTGTTCAGTGAAGGGGTAATTTTGTGTTTGCACTTCGAACATTCTCTTCAGTTGCCAGGAAAGAAAAACCCGTAACATTTGCGCATTAATTTTAACAGTATAATCTGAGCATAAATATGCGCTATATATCTATAAAAAGGCGCAATTAATTGCGCCTTTTTATCATTTTATCAAAAATGGCCCACCGACTGTCCTCGATAGCCAATGGCCAATTTTATCTGATACATATACACAAATACAGGTATATATGATTGCGCAGATAGGATTTGGAATGGTCACGCTGAAGCCTATGATTGCTAAAGCCATAGGGATAAATAATTTGGTGATATACTCCATTCCACATATGTTAAGAGTATTTCTTCCAGCTCTTACAATAAAGTCATTCCCACAAATTATTTTTGCTATAAAAATATTGAAGATTATCAAGCCTACCGTGGTGATAATAGTATTAATAGCTTGAATATAACTACTTGATATTATGTCTGCATTGAATATAGAGATAATCTTTAAAAGCAAAGGTTTCTGGTTAAGGAGTTGATACGCACTCATTATCGCGGTAATTGAGAAGACAATGAAACCAATTTTTGATTTTCCAAAAAACCTGTCACGTGTTAATTCTAAAAACATACATCTACCGAGAGGTAATAACCACCAGTATGCCATAGCGGAGTCTATGTTCCAAAACCATTGAGGATCTAGTAATGGGTTATGATTGAGCACTGTTTGTGACAACATGAACGATAATAGTGATATGATTAAAATCACTATATTGTTCTTGACTATTTCTTTAAAGATTGCATCAATTGCTATTATAACAAAAAGGCAGTTTATAAACCATATTGTTCCTACAAATTGGTTGTTTCTAACACCATATATTATATCATAAATGTGGCTATATATATAATCAATCGTCTCACCTGAGTTAATTGTGTTTATTATTAATATAGTAAATGCAAAAGTGAAATATGGAATCATTAATCTGTAAAACTTTGACTTGATATAATCGAAAATAGATAAGTCGTTTTTTTTGATAGTAAAAAAACCAGCAGCGAAAAAGAATAGTGGGACGTGATAACTAAAAACAAAAGGATACAATTTGCCAGCCCCCAAACCAAGGTGACCTAAATATATAGCAAAAATACCGAGAAATTTTAAAGCATCAACCCAATCATGTCTTATTTTTCTGTTGCTGTCGATTTTGTTATTATACATTTAAAGTAGGATCTCCAGTTTTGTGTGGTTTTCAAACACTCATTGTAAATATGAATGCCTGAAAGTTTATGATTTTAATCAACGACTTCAATATTAATTTATTATTTTTCAAAGTCGCACTATATAGGCATTTACTTCCGCAGTACCACCGATAGTATCGATTTCAAATCAGCCTGTGGTCGCGATAATTTTCGTAACATCCTGCCAGCGGCTTTGTTGAATAAATCAGGTTCAAGACAATCGTCTCTGCATCAGGTTAGAGTCTCAGGCAATACACACTCTTTCTGGCATAGCTGCCACTCTCGCACCATGGCCATAATCTGCATACTTACCAGACCAGAGCCCGCTCCCTTTCGGGGAGGAATGAGGGCTCTGATATTCTTTTGCCGTAGTTCATCGTGAAACCGTCGGATGTTATTTGGCCTGAACTACCAGTGGTGCAGGCCATTCAATATCGTATTATATTGAAATATAAATATGCATCAGCTGCACACGGTATATTTCCATGCCAGAAGAAGTATCCTGACGTGAAACATGACTTTGTTGTCAGGATTTCATGAGAGCGGTTCAGCAAAAAATGACGAAAATCCTAGTATAGTCGGGTGATGAGCAGTATAGAGGAATGTGTTATAACCAATAAAAGTCCAATTAAATTTGTTTTTATTTCTAAGCCCCCCCCAAAAAAAGGAGGTGGCTTTTAAATTTAATTCAAATTTTATAATGGCTCTTAGCAAAACTTGCTACTATGTTATTTATTGCGATTGGGGTTGAAACAACAATTGCTGTTATAAGAAGCAAATATGGAATAAAATAAATTCTATTACCAGAAGCATATATGCTTGGTGATAATCCTAACATAGATGTTGTGGCAATGGTTCCAATAATCATTGTGGATATGAAAATTGAAGTGACATTAAAATTAAGTGATATTACGGTTGGGAATATAATGAGTGCTGTAAGTATCATGGCAAAAGACACCCTAAACACGGAGAGTGTCGAGAAAAGATTGTTTTCAGAAAAATGTATGGCTTGAAAAATAACTGGCGGTGTATGTATAATATATAGTGTAATCAAGATACAGCAAGAAATTAGAGGAAATATTTTTGTTTTTTTCTTGCATATAATAGTACTGGAAAAGGCTAGTAATGCAGGGATAATTGATTTTACAGAAAATAACATATCTGCATATAAGTTAAGTCCAAGCATAGATCTTTGGATTATATTAAAATTACCATACTCTTTAAACCAATGTTCTATCTCTGCATAATACCTGACTTTATTTCCTGGGCAAGTTGCAATATAAATAATAACTAATAGTGAAATCCCCATCGCATTTAATAATGGTTTTGCATTGTAATTGTTTGTTTTGCAAAAAATTAACAGTGTGGTGCATAATAATACATTGACTACAGCTATCTGTTCATTGAATGATGATAAAAAAATTAACAAATAGCAAATTATGGATTGAGTTTTCTCGTGGTTTTCCATATTGATTTTTTTTATAAGTAGAGAATAACCAATAAATGCAATAGCACTTGGCCACAGATAGTTGAATGATCCTGTTATCCAAATCGCGGCATTGAAAAAAACATCGCTTGGCATCATAACAATCAGTAATAATGACATGATTGAAGTGTTTATTTTATAGTAAAGGTTGTTTTCTCTCTGAAAGATAGAGCAAATGCCAATAATTAATGATGAAAACATTGCTGCATTAATTAAAGACCAAGCATAAAAATGATTAATAAGATTTATTAATGCATATTCAATCCATGTTCGTGATGACCATGTGAAATATCTATCTATGAGCCACTTGAAGTGATCCGGTTCTGATATTGATTTCTCGGAAAACCAAATGTCATCTGATACTAGTGTATATTGATTTAAATGAAGAATAGTTAAACCAATAAAAAAAAGCAAAAGAAAGCATATGTAATTTGATTTAATCATTTCTTATCCTTAATAATATATTTGGGTCTATTTTTTACTTCAATATAGATTCTGCCTATATATTCACCGAGAACACCAATCCCGATCAACTGCACTCCACCCAAGAAAAGTATTGATACAAGAAGGGAGGGATACCCGCGTACTGGGTTACCAAAGATAAGAGTGTCTATAATCATCCATGCACCATATAAAAATGAAATGCTTGCAACAAACAAGCCTATATAAGTCCATACGCGAAGAGGAAAGGTTGAAAAACTTGTGATACCTTCAAGTGCCAGATTCCATAATTTCCAGCCATTAAATTTTGATATGCCAGCAACGCGCTCTGCTCGTACATATTCAACGACATCCGTCTGACCACCCACCCAGCTCAGTATGCCTTTCATGAAAAGATTGCGCTCAGGCAACAGTTTAATGTTCTCCACAACCTCACGAGACATGAGTCGAAAATCTCCGACATTTTCCTCGATCTTTGGGGTGCTTATTTTGTTGTGTAACTTATAGAACCACTCAGCTGTCTTACGTTTCAGTCGTCCATCAGTTGAGCGGTCTGAACGTTTCGCAAGCACCATGTCAGCACCAGCCTGCCACTTTTCAATAAGATGAGGGATAACCTCAATAGGGTCTTGCAGGTCGACATCAATAGGAATTACAGCATCGCCGCTTGCATGGTCTAACCCTGCAAATAAGGCTGGTTCTTTACCAAAGTTGCGTGTAAATGACAGCGGAACAACTAGCGGGTCTGAAACAGCCAGCGCGTTAATAATTGACTCTGTGGCATCTTTACTTCCGTCATTTATGAATATAATTTCTACTTCATATGGCTTCAACTCTTGGAATTCACGTACTGTTTTATAGAAAACAGGTATCGCTTCTTCTTCATTGAAGACAGGAACGACAAGAGATATTTTCATTTCGCATCCCTAAAGACAATGAACTTTGAATAGACGAAACCGCACACCAGACTGATGGCGGAGAAGGTGATAAGAGTGACTATTGGAGGAAGTGAGCATTTATCAGCAGCCCAACCAACAATCGCACTCAATATTCCCATGAATCCCACGTATAACATGTAGCGCATCGCTGTAGTCGATGCTTTGAATGTGAATCTTGCATTCGCGAAGAAGCTAAAGCTCACAGCCACTACGAAACCTGTGAAGTTTGCCAGGGCCTGACTGGTATGCGCGGCATAGATACATACACCAAAAACCACCCAGTGTATAAGTGTGTTCAGCACACCTATAGATGTGTACCTTACAAACAACTCTAACATTTATTTAACCAATGAGTTCCAAAAGACACGAAGTCTATCATCCAAGTATCAATTGATCGATACTTGGTGTGGCTGATGAGACAAAACTGGGACACATAAGGCCTCACAATGGCTTGCAAGACTTTACATGTTTTGATGTGGTGGGACGTGTGAGCGCAGTGTTGATGGGGTAATGCTTTGAATTAGAAATGGATTCTTATAATTCGTAATGCGAAGGTCGGAGGTTCGACTCCTCTTATCGGCACCATTTCAAACTCTTCCCAGGTCTATCTAAGTCAATTGACCCCGCACATACTACAGCTCACTGCCCGTTCCTTATCTTCCATTATCAACCGTATTTTCTTTAATGCGTTATCTGGTTACACAGGTAGTCCGCTGGTTGTTTTGGTGGCGAGATTGTTGATTATTACAGGTGTTCGAACCGGAGAGTGGAGAGCGGCGCTCTGGAGCGAATTCAACCTCGATAAAGCGATATGGGAGATCCCTGGGCAACGGATGAAAATGAGGCGACCACATATTGTTCCGCTTTCAATTCAGGCAATTACAATACTCAAAACGCTTCAGATAATGACAGGAAATTATCCTCTAGTGTTTCCTGGTCGTAAGGATCCAAATAAGTGCATGAGTAAAGCGCCGGTGAAATAACATGGAACTACTGCCTGTAACTCCCGGAGCGGATACCGGGTTTTATGGTTGATACAATTCATATATCACAACTGACAGGATCATCACGTTCAATACGACGCTGATTGCGAAGTAGGTTCTGAATGGCTGTTTCTGTGTTTTATGTCGAAAGACCTGTTGACCAATAATTGCACCAACCCAACCTCCGACAAAGCCAAACACCAGCAGAGTTGCTTCTGGCACTCTGCGCCAGCCTCTACGTGCAGCCAGCTTATCAGTACCATAAATTACCAGGGTGAGCAGGTTTACGCATGTAACCCACGCAGCAAACGGCTCCGCCAGTAACACACTGCTGGCAGCCGTTAAAAGGAGGAGCAAATAGCAAAAACGATTCAGATTCATGGCGTATTTTAGTCATACCAGGCATGCGCTTGCTATCATTTTTGTATATCTCCCTAAACGGAATGGACTCAATTTTGGGGATTATGATGTTGTGTAAGTATCCCGCATAATCGTGGCTAGTTTTTGTTGACCACTTCAATCCCTTGTATAACAGTTTCGATACGCTCTTTTATTTCCTCAAGTTGTTGCTGACGACCTTCAGGTGTTAATGTCTGATCTTCGTTAACATCCAAAACCCATCGACGAGGAAGCAATGCGCCAAAAACAATATCCATTAGCATTCCAGCACAATTACCCGTATTTTTAACAGCAATACGCCCTTGAGATTGCTGAAGATCCAGCCATTCGATTAACAGTTCTCTTGAGCGAAGCGTTTTAGTGGCATATAAATAGTCTGAAAGCTCTGGAAAGAGAATTGATTCACGTGTCATTAATTTTAAGAGTGCTTCTCTCTCTTTAGCTTCTTCTTGACTTATATCTAATCGGAATATACGAAACAGAGTTTCATTAATGGGGAGCATCTCGTTTTCCGGTCTTGGGAGATCGAGGAACAGGGCTTTATATTCTTTAATTACTTCAGAAAAAATTTCCTTCTTATTACTGAATACCTCATAAATTGTTCTTTTTGATACTTTTGCCCGACGAGCAATTTCTGTGGTTGAGGTTTGGGCAAAACCAAGCTCAATGAAGGCACTATACGCGCCAATAACTATCGCTTTCTTACGCTCATCAAGCCCCGCACTTTTAGGTCTTCCCCGTCGCACCTGTGTCCTCACTTCGCTCTTGTTCTTCAAAACATTTACTCCTGCATTCATTTTTGGTACTTGACCAGTACCAAAAATGGTATCACTATACCAACAACATAAGCAATGATCATAACATGGTGTATGAAAACAACTAGGTAACATCACTTCATAAAATACAGGTCCTTATTTATGAGTCGATTAAATAATAGTATCTGCCCCATTCGTGATCCCCAGGTTATACGTGTTCTGGAACGCATGAATAATGAACGCAAACATCCCCCGCAGGAACTGTTTCGCGAAGCTCCGGCACTTGATCCTGAAAAATTTTCCAGTTATGGCTTTTCCATAGCCCCAGAACAGGGGGAACTTATCTACTTACTGTGCCGGGCAATGAAAGCCACTCGCGTTGTGGACTTTGCAACTTCTGTAGGTATGTCAGCGCTCTATTTTGCCGCTGCGATGAAAGATAATGGTGGCGGACTGGTGATTGGTTCTGAAATGGTACGGGAAAAGGCTGAAGTCGCGTCTCGAAATCTGGCAGAGGCAGGTCTTACGTCTTTTGTTGATATTCGTGTCGGTGATGCGAGAGAAACGCTGAAAGATCTCGGTGGTCCTGTCGATTTTATTCTTATTGATGGTTTCCCTCTTGCGGATGGCCCAAGCCTCGCTCGTAAGGTTACTGAGATCGTTGCGCCGCAGTTACGAGTAGGAGGATATATATTAAATGATAACGCAGAACCAGATTTTTTATCTTATATTCGTGATCCACAGAATGGTTTTATTTCTATAACATTGCCGATAAAACGAGGTACAGAGTTAGCACTGAAGATAAGTTAAATACAAGTACGAATGATAAAGTTGAAAAAATATAGTCCTGGTATCATGCTGATATTCATTTAATTTTTATCAAAAGTAAAGAGGTCATTTATGCCGACGCGCAGAGAGTTTTTAATTAAAAGTGTTGCGGGTGCTTTAGTTGTTTCAATGCCTCGCATTGTATTCGCAAACACAAACAACAAGGCAATAAAGGCTACAGCTATTACACAAGTTTTTGGTGACGGAGTTCGACTTATTGCGATAGCTGTAGAATTTGAAAAGCCTATAAATAAGGAAGAACTTTCGTCAACAGAGTTTAGCGTAAAAAATTATCATATCAATAAAGTGTTTATCAGTCAGTCAACAGCTTTGGTTGAGGCAAAATCAGGTAAGTACGCGATTCTTGAACTGGACTACAGCAAACCACAAAATGAATGGCAAGAAACTATAACGGACCCAACAATACAAAAAGCAGTTCCCAAACAAGGGCAAGGTAAACCCTCCTGGGTTGCAGGAGAAAAACTAAACCAAACTATTAGATATAAAGATGCATCTGCAACTGTGATTACACAAAATACCACGCTGGAAACTAACGCCGTTTCAAATCTGGTGGTCGATAGTTTTAGACAAGGTAAATATAAAGACAATGAAAGCGGAAAAATACTAGAATATAATTTCTTTATGCCTGAAGAGCAAAATAAAGCATTACCATTGGTTCTTTTTATGCATGATGCAGGGGCTACCAGTGCACAAATAACAACGACTCTGTTTCAGGGGCTAGGCGCAGTAATTTGGGCAGAACCGGAAGAACAACTGAAACGTCCCTGCTATGTTTTAGCTCCTCAGTATAATGAAATCATTGCTGATGATGACTGGCGTACATCTACGTTGCTTGATACAACAATAAATCTTGTTCAGTCTTTGATGAAAGAATATAAAATAGATCCTGAACGTATTTATGTTACTGGTCAGTCAGGGGGATGTATGCTGGCCATCGCTATGAATATCAAATATCCTGACTTTTTCACAGCGAGTTACCTGGTTGCAGGAAAATGGGATGCGGAACAGGTTGCTCCAATAGCTAAAAACAAATTGTGGTTTATGGCCTCAGAAGATGATGCAGGGGCTTTTCCCAGCTTCAACGCGATTACTGAACGTCTTGAGCAGTTTGGGGGAAAAGTTTCTCGTGCAGCATGGAATGGTCAATGGGACCCTGAACAATATCGATTTGCTGCCGACACATTGTTTGAAGAACAAAGTAATATCCGTTATACCGTTTTTATAAAAGACAGTGTATTTGATGAATACTCTTCGCGAGAAGGTGCCAGCGGGCATCGTAACACATGGCGTATTGCTTACAGCATAGAACCAGTTCGTGAATGGTTATTTAACCAACGCAAACAATAAAGTGTAGGCCAGACTGTCATCAGGTATCGTGTTGGCAGTCATTTTTACCGAGAGACAGAATGAAGGCGTTATTATTTGTAATTCTATTTTTTTCTGCATCTGTATATGCAGATACTCCACCAAAAATGAATTTTGATGAAATAATAACGCGCTCTGCTCAGGGAGATGCAGAAGCGCAAGCCAGATTGGGGGAAGCATACCTGAATGGAAACTACAATCAAACGGTGAATTATACTGAGTCTTTTAAATGGTTGACGAAATCAGCAGCCAGCGGAAACCCCCGCGCGAAACTGGATTTAGGGATTTTATATCTTAATGGATATGGCGTACCGTATGATTATGCAAAAGCCTTAAGCCTTTTTGAGCAAGCTGACCTGGCGGGAGAAATGAAAGCTGCACGTTATCTTGGGATTATTTATGAAAGAGGATTAGGCGTTCCTCAGGATTATAATAAAGCGGCGAAATATTATAAGAAAGGCGATAAAAATAATGATATTACGGCGCAGTATCGTCTGGCTAAACTTTATGAACAAGGTAATGGCGTAAAACGCGATTATCAAAAAGCGATAAACCTTTATCTTAAACATATCAGCAGAATGGATCATATCACTGCTCCCAGTTTTGTGGCTTTAGGTGATATTTATTCTTTGGGATTGGGCGTAGAGAAAAATCCACAACTGGCTAAAAAATGGTATCAAAAAGCGGTTGATGCGGCTCATACACAGCATCAGCAGGTAGCAAGCCATTAATGAGTAAGAAGATACGTTTGCAGGAAAGTTAATGCTGGCGTACTGAATACACCAGCATTAATCAGGCATGATTATGCAGCCAGCCAGGTGTCGTTGAACCTTCAAACTCAGAGTTAACGCTTTTTCTTGCGCCTCTGAACAGCCTTAAAGCGTGGATTAGATTTGCAAATGATATATAGCCGTCCTTTTCGCTTCACAATCTGACAGTCTGGATATGTGGGATTCCCGCAGCTAACTGAACGTGCCGGAAGTGAGAGATGTTGTTGGCTATCGTTGGTGACGGCACTATTCAGTAGCCGAACTGCTGATTTATGTCACTACCCGCTGATCGGTATGAACGCATTGAGAATGTGGGTGAGCCTTGCTTTACCGGCTGATTATTTATCACGCAGCCAAAGTAACAATTTGGTGAACCAACATGCGCATTGGGTAACTAAAGTGCTGACTCAATGCGCAATCTCTTTTAGTGCGGCACAAATACGGTTTCTTTAAACTTCCCTTCGAAACCGTACGAATATCCTTCCCCACTGACATAACTCTTACAAAGTAGGTGGAGGATACATATTTTAAATATCACCTAAGGGAATTGTTTTTAGATGTAATTAATAGTAATGGAGGAATAAATAAGCATATTCTACAACTGCAACCAAAACAACAATATTAATCAGCTTATTACTGATTTCTTGTATCTTATTCTCTTTCATTGGTATTTCCTCGCTTTAAAAAAGAGCGCACCTCATAAGCGCCTCTTATATAGATAACGAGTTTGGTCAACCAATTTTTTGAACTGTATCACAAATTTGGAAAGATGTATTACATCAATTATTACTAATCGCACACAAGTGATCCATAGTTTAGGCTGAGATTGGCCCTGAGGATTACGCTGCTCTCCTTGTATGATCCCCGCATAATTGTGCTATTCACACATTAGAAATGTACCGTGTTTACAATCTGCTGAGACTGCATTTTCGTCGTAAGGACAAGCCATGGAACCGATGCTCATGATAATCAGTCCATGGCACATCATTTACTATTTACTTATAGATTTCAGCAACTCCGTGCAGTTTGTTATTCCCCGTAGTAGACAGGATTTTGAACGACGTTGCTCCTTGCTCATCAGCCTTACGAGAAAGCGCATTCGATAACTCATCAAGCGTCAAGGCATTGCTGGCTGAGATTACACCAATCTTTTCTTTGCCATCTGTATGATTAATTTCTTGCGCTGCAAATGCAACATTCACCGAAATAAGGCCCATGACTAATGTAGTAACAAGTAGTGTTTTCATAACTAATACCTAATCTAAGTTATATGTTTGAAAATGAATTAATATAGGAGAGAACGTCTCTTTCCTGATAATTGTACAGATTAAAGCTGTCATAATACTGACCGCTATATGATAAAATTGTCATATTTTAAAATTAGTTAACCTTGGTGTGCAGATTCAGGTCATTAATAATACATTCAGGTTCTTCATGCAGAGGCATATTGTCTATATCCAAAACCCCATCGTTTTTTTGAGGATTATCACTCTGCAGGTTTGCAAACAGAGGGGGCAGATCCTGCTGCGCTTCTCCTCGTTCTGCGACCAGTTCGAATGTTTTATTTTTAGCGGCGTCGTTGCTCAGGGTACTGACCAGATCCACGGGCTGATGACCCATTGCAATAGCGGTATTTACTACATGAATACCGATGCATCCTGTTGCTCCTGCAACGAGTATTTTCATGGTAAACCTCATGATAATTAATCTTTATTTTCGATACATACAGATTATCAATTATCATAATTGTCAGTAATGTGGCTAAAATAATTGTATCTATGAACGCCCTTCATGAGTGCGCGTTGAAAAGTGTGGATAAGGATATGATTGCAGTGCGGATTGGACCAGAGATGCGGATGGCCGTGGTGGGGGCACCGGAGTATTTTGCCGCTAACGCCTTACCTGAAACGCCTCACGAGCTACAAAATCATCGCTGCATCAATATGCGTTTGCCAACCGCCGGTGGGCTTTACCACTGGGAGTTCGAGCGAGAAGGGAAACCACTTCGCGTCAAGGTTGAGGGGCAACTGACGTGTAGCCCATTGCCAGTAAGAATTGATGCCGCGTTATCAGGGTTTGGGATCGCTTTCCCTGAAGACATGGTTCAGAAGTATGTAAAGTCAGGCAAGCTTATTCATATGTTGCAGGAGGGGTGTCCAACTTTTCCCGGATATTACCTTTACTACCCCAGTCGCAAGCAGCATCCGCCAGCTTTTGCGCTGTTGATCGTATTCAGAGTAACGGGTCCACATTTTGTTGTGGACCCGTCTGGGCATTAACGGCCTACGCGTGCCTGGTGCTCAGGCGAGTAACGTTCACCGACGATTTTAATTGTTTCCAGTGCCTCGGTTATCTGCTGCGTATCATTGCGCGAAAGAACAATGTCGACAGCACCCAGGTTTTCTTCCAGCCGATGCAGTTTAGTGGTGCCAGGGATGGGAACAATCCACGGCTTTTGTGCTAACAGCCATGCCAGTGCGATTTGTGCAGATGTTACCCCTTTCTCCGCGGCCAGTTCACCTAACAAGGTGACCAGTTTTTCATTGGCTTCAATGGCTTGTGCTGCGAAACGCGGTACGGTGCTGCGGTAATCATCTTTGCCGAAAGTGGTTCCTGGTTTAATCGACCCCGTCAGGAAACCTTTACCTAGTGGGCTGAAGGGGACAAAACCAATCCCCAGTTCCTCCAGCAACGGCAGAATTTCCTGTTCAGGCTCACGCCACCACATGGAATATTCGCTTTGCAGGGCGGTGACAGGTTGTACCGCATGTGCACGACGAATGGTTTGTGCTCCCGCTTCAGACAGGCCGAAATGTTTGACCTTACCTTCTGCAATTAGGTCTTTCACCGTTCCTGCAACATCTTCAATAGGAACATCCGGATCAACACGGTGTTGATACAGAAGGTCAATAACATCTGTCTTAAGGCGGCGTAATGAGCCTTCAACGGCTTCACGGATATGTTCCGGGCGGCTGTTTAAAATCTGCTGCTTATTATCATCGCCGAAGGTAAAACCGAATTTAGTGGCAATCACCACACGGTCACGAAACGGTTTTAAGGCTTCGCCGACCACTTCTTCATTCAGATACGGACCATACACTTCGGCGGTATCGAAGAAGGTGACGCCACGTTCAACCGCAGCACGAATAAGTTCGATAGCCTGACGGGTATCGGTCGCCGGGCCGTAGCCGTGGCTTAAACCCATGCAACCGAGCCCAAGGGCGGAGACTTCGAGTCCGGATTTACCCAGATAACGTTTTTGCATTGAATGAATACCTCTTTTATCGCGGCTTAAACATCAAGTTTGCGGCCAGTCAGCCATTCCACCATTGCGGGATCGCGGTGAGAGAAGAACGCGCTGGTTGCGGTATCCAGGGCGGTAATTTGCAGCATATCTTCAGGGCTGAGTTCAAAATCGAGAATGTTGATGTTCTCTTCCATGCGTTCTTTGCGCACTGATTTTGCCAGTGAAACAATGCCTCGTTGGTAGATCCAGCGCAGAACAACCTGGCCCACGCTTTTGCCATACTTCTCGCCAATTGCCGTGAGAACAGGATGCTGGAACAGACCATTTTTCCCTTCCGCAAACGGTGCCCAGGCTTCTGGCTGAATGCCACGACTTTGCATCCACGGAACGGCCTGTAATTGCTGGTTGAAGGGGTTAACTTCAATCTGGTTTACCGCCGGAACGACTTTATTAAAGGCGATAAGGTCAGCCAGTCGGTCAGGATGGAAGTTACTGACGCCAATAGCGCGGATCTTGCCTGCCTGTTGCAGTTCTTCCATGGCGCGCCAGGCACCGTGGACATCACCGTAAGGCTGATGAATCAAATACAGGTCAACGTAATCAAGTTGCAGTCGATTCAGAGAGCGTTCGAACTGGGCTTTGGCCCCTTCGTAACTGGTATCCTGCAACCAGAGTTTCGTGGTGACAAAGAGTTCGTTACGCGCAATGCCGCTTTGTTTCAGTGCGTTCCCGACCTGGGTTTCATTTTGATAGGAGGCGGCGGTGTCAATCAGTCGATAACCGGTGTTAATAGCGTCAATGACCGCTCTTTCGCATTCGGCGGCATCGGTCATCTGAAATACACCAAAGCCCAGCAGGGGCATTTCAATACCGTTGTTCAGTTTTACTTTTTGCATGGTGTTATCCTTCCGTTATCGTTCATGAGAAGCATAACCTAAAGGGAAGAGCTCGATTAGACGGCAGGATTTGTCAGGGGTTATGAACGAAATTCATAAATCTGTTTGAGTGTTGAGATGAGCAGTGCAAGTTCGATATCCCCGGAATTTACAGTCTGATGAAGGAAAATGAATATCCATAAAAAATATATTGGTTTATCCTGGCGTATATACCTACTTCGACGTATTGCCAATCGTGATAAATTAAAGGCAGGTCATTATTATTCACTCTGAATAATGAATTATTCACTGTCCGCAGACTAAGAAATATAACTTAGGTATCTATTTAATGACTTGCACAAAAAGCTAAATTTTCACCCATAAATAAAAATATAATCCCGCGCCCAACCACCTGATGAGTGGCTACAGGCACTGGATATATTAGGTGGCGGTGTACTTTCTTACATAAAGGTATTTCCTTTTCTGCGGAAAAGGAAACCGGGAAATTCCCGGTTTTTCTGACAAGCGGACGCCATTATTTGTGTCTGCCTATGTTCGTTAATTCGTTCATCAGGAAATTATCTCAATGTCACGTTATAAAACAGGTCATAAACAACCACGATTTCGTTATTCAGTTCTGGCCCGCTGCGTGGCGTGGGCAAATATCTCTGTTCAGGTTCTTTTTCCACTTGCAGTCACCTTTACGCCAGTAATGGCGGCACGTGCGCAGAATGCGGTTCAGCCACGGTTGAGCATGGAAAATACTACGGTAACTGCTGATAATAATGTGGAGAAAAATGTCGCGTCGTTTGCCGCAAATGCCGGGACATTTTTGAGTAGTCAGCCAGATAGCGATGCGACACGTAATTTTATTACCGGGATGGCCACCACTAAAGCTACCCAGGAAATCCAGGAGTGGCTCGGGAAATATGGTACTGCGCGCGTTAAACTGAATGTCGATAAAGATTTCTCGCTGAAGGATTCTTCGCTGGAAATGCTTTATCCGATTTATGATACGCCGACAAATATGTTGTTCACTCAGGGGGCAATACATCGTACAGACGATCGTACTCAGTCAAATATTGGTTTTGGCTGGCGTCATTTTTCAGGAAATGACTGGATGGCGGGGGTGAACACCTTTATCGACCATGATTTATCCCGTAGTCATACCCGCATTGGTGTTGGTGCGGAATACTGGCGCGATTATCTGAAACTGAGCGCCAATGGTTATATTCGGGCTTCTGGCTGGAAAAAATCGCCGGATATTGAGGATTATCAGGAACGCCCGGCGAATGGTTGGGATATCCGCGCAGAGGGCTATTTACCTGCCTGGCCGCAGCTTGGCGCAAGCCTGATGTATGAACAGTATTATGGCGATGAAGTTGGGCTGTTTGGTAAAGATAAGCGCCAGAAAGATCCACATGCTATTTCTGCCGAGGTGACCTATACACCAGTGCCTCTTCTGACATTGAGCGCCGGGCATAAGCAGGGCAAGAGCGGTGAGAATGACACTCGCTTTGGCCTGGAAGTTAACTACCGAATTGGCGAACCTTTGGCGAAACAACTCGATACGGATAGCATTCGCGAGCGTCGGGTACTGGCAGGCAGCCGCTATGACCTGGTTGAGCGTAATAACAACATCGTTCTTGAGTATCGCAAATCTGAAGTGATCCGTATTGCTCTGCCTGAGCGCATTGAAGGTAAGGGCGGGCAGACGGTTTCCCTGGGGCTTGTGGTGAGCAAAGCAACTCACGGTCTGAAAAATGTTCAATGGGAAGCGCCATCTTTGCTGGCCGCAGGCGGAAAAATTACCGGGCAGGGTAATCAGTGGCAAGTGACGCTCCCGGCTTACCAGGCAGGCAAAGACAATTATTATGCGATTTCTGCGGTTGCCTACGATAACAAAGGCAATGCCTCAAAACGCGTGCAGACAGAAGTGGTCATTACCGGAGCAGGTATGAGTGCCGAGCGCACGGCGTTAACGCTTGACGGTCAGAGCCGTATCCAAATGCTTGCTAACGGTAGTGAGCAAAAGCCACTGGTGCTTTCTCTGCGCGACGCCGAGGGGCAGCCAGTCACGGGTATGAAAGATCAGATCAAGTCTGAGCTGACGTTCAAGCCAGCTGGAAATATTGTGACTCGTACCCTGAAGGCCACTAAATCACAGGCACAGCCAACACTGAGTGAGTTCACCGAAACTGAAGCTGGGGTGTACCAGTCTGTCTTTACTACCGGAACGCAATCAGGTGAGGCAACGATTACGGTTAGCGTTGATGGCATGAGCAAAACCGTCACTGCAGAATTGCGCGCCACGATGATGGATGTGTCGAAGTCTACTCTGAGCGTGAATGAATCTTCAGGAGACGTGGTTGCCGATGGTCAGCAATCCCACACGCTGATGCTGACTGCGGTGGATACTGATGGCAACCCGGTGACGGGAGAGGCCAGCCGCTTGCGATTTGTTCCGCAGGATAGCAGCGGTGTCACCATTGGTACCATTTCGGAGGTAAAACCAGGCGTTTACAGCGCTACGGTTTCTTCGACCCGTGCCGGAAACGTTGTTGTGCGTGCCTTTAGCGAGCAGTATCAGTTGGGCTCATTACAACAAACGCTGAAGTTTGTCGCCGGGCCGCTTGATGCAGCACATTCGACCATCGCCCTGAATCCGGATAAACCGGTGGTTGGCGGTACAGTTACGGCAATCTGGTCGGCAAAAGATGCTAATGACAACCCTGTAACTGGCCTCAATCCGGATGCACCGTCATTATCGGGCGCAGCCGCTGCAGGTTCTAAGGCCTCAGGCTGGACGGATAATGGCGACGGGACCTGGACTGCGCAGATTTCTCTCGGCACTACGGCGGGTGAATTAGAGGTTATGCCGAAGCTCAATGGGCAGAACGCGGCAGCGAATGCGGCTAAAGTGACCGTGGTGGCTGATGCGTTATCTTCAGGCCAGTCGACAGTCTCTGTGGCAAAAGATCACGTAAAAGCAGGCGAAAGCACAACCGTGACGCTTATTGCAAAAGATGCGCATGGCAACGCTATCAGCGGCCTTTCCCTGTCGGCAAGCCTGACAGGTGCTGCATCTGAAGGGGCGACGGTATCCAACTGGACCGAGCAAGGCGATGGTTCCTATGTCGCTACGCTGACCACAGGCGGAAAGACAGGTGAGCTTCTCGTTATGCCGCTATTCAACGGTCAGCCAGCAGCCACCGATGCTGCGCGGTTGACTGTCGTTGCGGGGGAGATGTCATCAGCGAACTCTACGCTTGTTGCTGACAATGAGGCTCCGACCGTCAAAGCGACGACGGAACTCACCTTCATCGCGAAGGATGCGTACGGGAACCCTGTTAGTGACCTGAAGCTCGATGCACCAGTGTTTAGCGGTGCCGCCAGCACGGGGACAGAGCGACCTTCAGCAGGAAACTGGACAGAGAAAAGTAATGGGGTCTACGTGGCGACCTTAACTCTGGGATCTGCCGCGGGTCAGCTGTCTGTGATGCCGCGAGTGAACGGCCAAAATGCCGTTGCTCAGCCACTGGTGCTGAACGTTGCTGGTGACGCATCTAAGGCTGAGATTCGTGATATGACGGTGAAGGTTGATAACCAGCTGGCAAATGGACAGTCGACTAACCAGGTAACCCTGACCGTTGTGGACACCTATGGTAACCCGTTGCAGGGACAAAATGTGACGCTGACTCTGCCGAAAGGTGTGACCAGCAAGACGGGGAATACGGTAACAACCGATGCGGCAGGTAAAGCCGACATTGAGCTGATGTCAACGGTTGCCGGGGAACACAGCATCGCGGCCTCAGTGAATAATACTCAGAAGACGGTTACGGTGAAATTCAAGGCGGATTTCAGTACCGGTCAGGCGACCCTGGAGGTTGATGGCAGCACGCCAAAAGTGGCAAACGACAATGATGCCTTTACGCTGACGGCAACGGTTAAGGATCAATACGGCAACCTTCTTCCTGGCGCTGTGGTCGTCTTTAATCTGCCTCGGGGCGTCAAACCGCTTGCAGACGGTAATATTATGGTGAACGCCGACAAGGAGGGTAAAGCGGTACTGAAAGTGGTTTCCGTGACTGCCGGAACGTATGAGGTCACGGCGTCGGCAGGAAATGACAAGCCTTCGGATGCGCAGACTATAACGTTTGTGGCCGATAAGGCTACCGCAACCGTCTCCGGTATTGAGGTGATTGGCAACTATGCATTGGCGGATGGCAAAGCCAAACAGACGTATAAAGTTACGGTGACTGATGCCAATAACAACCTGTTGAAAGATAGCGACGTGACGCTGACTGCCAGCCCGGCAAATTTAGTTCTGGCTCCCGATGGGACGGCGAAAACTAATGAGCAAGGGCAGGCTATTTTTACCGCCACGACTACTGTCGCAGCGAAATATACACTCACGGCGCAAGTGAGTCAGAGCAACGGTCAGGTATCGACGAAAACTGCCGAATCTAAATTCGTCGCGGATGATAAAAACGCGGAGCTCGCCGCATCATCTAATGTAGATTCTCTGGTGGCGGATGGGGTACAGACCGCAACAATGACGGTTACCCTGTTCTCGGCAAATAACCCTGTTGGGGGGAATGTGTGGGTCGACATTGAGGCTCCGGAAGGGGTGACAGAGGCGGATTATCAATTCTTGCCGTCGAAGGCTGACCATTTCTCGGGTGGGAAAATCACGCGTACATTTAGTACCAGCAAGCCAGGTGTCTATACGTTCACATACAACGCACTGACGTATGGCGGGTACGAAATGAAGCCTGTGAAGGTGACAATTAACGCCGTGGCTGCAGAGACTGAAAAGGGCGAGGAGGAGATGCCATAATTTGAATAGTATGAACGTTACGATCTAATAAAGAATAATGGTGTTGATATGTTCAACGCCATTATTCACTGAATACCTGGCCTGATACTGATTAAACAGTAGCAGGCCAGGATAAAACTCAATAAGACATGGTGACAAACTAAACCGGACGAACGGGGATAAAAATTTCGCAAACAACATCATTGCCATCCTTTTCTACGAAATCTTCATTGTAATAAAATCGCTCAATATCGCTGCCGTTCACTCTGGCTAACCCCCTGGCAGGCAACGCTATCAGATAGATGTTCCGCACCCAGTCAGAGTAATGTTCCCAATTTCCTTCATAACGGAAAGAGGCATAAAGTCCTCGGGTCGTTGTCCACTCTTTCGGCATGTCAGCATATTCACATACCGTACCAGCAAAGGTTTCAACTGTGAGTAAATCGACCGACTTTGTTGATGGTTTAAACGTTGAGACGAAATAGATATCCGTCTTAAAATCCTTCATGCACTTGGCTAAATGATGACGTCGCAATTTGACTTCTTCATCCGGTGATTTATTCGATATTTCAGTATCATACTTAAATGAATTGCCAAAAATACGTGTTTCAGGGAAATGAATTAATATGCAATCAGTTTTTGTATGTTGGCGTGCTAAAAATGGAGGGAAGATATTTTCCAGATCCCAATAATCACGGAGTCGGTATTCTCGGGGAGTGCAGCCGAATAATTTTTTAAATTCGCGACTGAATGACTGCTGTGAATCAAAATGCAAAGATAGTGCAATATCAAGCATAGATTTCGCTGTGAGTCGGACAAGAATAGCTGCCCGGCAAAGTCTTCGTTTGCGAATGTATTCTCCCAGCGGCACATGCATGAAGTTTCTGAACAGGAGCTGGATATTGCGTCTACTGTAGCCTGATTTCTGTGCGATATCTTCGATTGAGATAGGGTTACCGAGATTGCACTCAATCCACTCCAGGAGCTGCTGTAGAATCTTCTGCCTGATCATCACATTCTCCATTAATTCTTCGTCATATCGCACATTTTTGTTATGTCCAGGGCCCTAAGTGTATCAAAAACAGCAAGGCACGAGGCAAAAGCACTGATAGCGTCTGCTTCATTGTCCCCGAAAATAGAGAAATTACAGTCCCCTATTATTAATGAAATTTTTACATAAGTGATATCAAAATCCACATACTAATCTGCGGTCATGTTTTAACGTAGACTAATGATTCATATGTAATGGAGGGACTGCTAGTGGAATTTTCCGTATTAAGCAACAATCTGAAAATGCCGATGATGGGATTTGGTGTTTTTCAGGTTACCGATAAAGAAGTATGTAAACAATCAGTGTTGAATGCTATCCGAACCGGTTATCGACTCATCGACACTGCAGCGGTATATGGTAATGAAGACGCCGTCGGCGACGCTATTCGTGAAGCCATTTCGGAAGGTTTCTGTACCCGCGAGGAGTTATTTATTACGTCTAAACTGTGGGTGCAGGACATGGTTGATCAGGATACGGCAAAAGCAGGTATTGAAGCGTCATTAAAAAAATCGGGACTTGAATACTTTGATCTCTATTTATTGCACCAGGCAATGCGCGATTATTTCAGTGCATGGCGTGCACTGGAAGAGGCCTATGAAGAGGGCAAACTGAAAGCGATTGGGGTTTCCAATTTCTATCCTCATGTTCTGGCAAACTTTTGTGAAACAGTCAGAATTAAGCCAATGGTCAACCAGGTTGAGTTGCATCCCTATTTTGCCCAACCAGAAGCGCTGGCAACCATGAAGTACTACAACGTGCAGCCTGAAGCATGGGCACCATTAGGCGGTGGAAGACATAAACCATTTGAAAACAGCCTGCTTCAGGGTATTGCAAATGCCCACCAAAAATCGATTTCTCAGGTAATTCTACGCTGGAATATTCAACGGGGAGTGGTTGTTATTCCAAAATCGACTCATCAGCATCGTATTGAAGAGAACTTCGCTATCTGGGATTTTTCACTGACAGAGAAAGAAATGGCGCAAATAAGCTCACTTGATCTGGGGTATGTTGGCGAATCCGTAAAACATTTTAATCCTGAGTTTGTTCGTGGCTGTCTTGGCGTAAAAATACATAACTAATTAGACTTATCAGGATGCTACCTGACCCGCACTCTGAAAATATAACCTATAGCAGGTGTTTTATATGTTTTCCGAAGGCGGGATCTCATAATGAAAATAAAGAATACACACTGAATCGCTTCAGTAAGATAAAATTACAATTATTAATGGTTGTGTAATTATTGTTAATGATTTTATTTATACTCATTTGGGGTCTGTTTTAATAGATGCCAAATGAGTAACTCTAAATGGCTATTTAAGATAAATTATATTGGATTCATGACGTTATTATATCGAATGGATGATTCCGCGTTGTTAGTGGCGATCATTATAAAAATGTGAGCGGCGCCGAAAGAAATAAAATTAGCTATTGCATCCAGGTATCCAATGATGGATTATTGATTTGTCATACAAATCGGATTGAATTTGTATTCTGCTACTCAATAAAAAAGCCGCCATTTTTATTGATGTCTGAAAACCCAGAAGGGGTGGTTGCGATCAGGCATAAATAGAAATGAAGCAATGGAGTATTGGTTGTGAATGTCAATTTCTTTGTTACCTGTATCGGTGATGCACTGAAATCAAGGATGGCACGAGACTCCGTGCTGCTCCTGGAAAAACTCGGCTGTCGCGTAAATTTTCCTGAGAAACAGGGATGCTGCGGTCAGCCTGCGATCAATAGTGGTTATATCAAAGAAGCGATCCCAGGAATGAAAAATCTGATCGCTGCACTTGAAGATAACGACGATCCCATTATTTCTCCCGCCGGTTCCTGCACTTACGCCGTAAAAAGTTACCCAACATATCTGGCTGACGAACCAGAATGGGCATCACGTGCAGAAAAGGTCGCCGCACGTATGCAGGATCTCACTTCTTTTATTGTCAATACATTAGGGGTAGTCGATGTAGGCGCCAGCTTGCAAGGGAGGGCGGTATATCATCCATCCTGTAGTCTGGCCCGTAAGCTGGGTGTGAAGGATGAACCACTTACGCTGCTAAAAAATGTACGTGGACTGGAGCTGTTGCCCTTTGCCGAACAGGATACTTGCTGCGGGTTTGGCGGTACGTTCTCGGTCAAAATGGCCGAAATTTCCGGCGAGATGGTGAAAGAAAAGGTTTCACACCTGATGGAGGTCTGTCCTGAGTATTTAATTGGTGCCGACATTAGTTGCTTGCTGAATATAAGTGGGCGATTACAACGGGAAGGGCAGAAAGTCAAAGTGATGCATATTGCTGAAGTGCTGATGAGCCGCTGAGGGTATAAAGATGTCGATCAAAACCAGTAATACAGAATTCAAGACACGCATCCGTCAGCAAATTGAAGATCCGATCATGCGCAAAGCGGTGGCAAACGCGCAGCAGCGTATTGGAGCAAATCGGCAAAAAATGGTCGATGAATTAGGTCACTGGGAGGAGTGGCGCGATCGTGCCAGCCAGATACGTGATCATGTTCTGAGTAATCTCGACGCTTATCTGTACCAGCTCTCCGAAAAAGTGACGCAAAACGGCGGTCACGTCTGGTTTGCAAAAACCAAAGAAGACGCTACCCGCTACATTTTACAGGTCGCCCAACGCAAAAATGCCCGGAAGGTGGTGAAATCTAAATCGATGGTGACCGAAGAGATTGGCGTCAATCATGTGTTGCAGGATGCTGGCATTCAGGTGATTGAAACCGATCTGGGTGAATACATTCTTCAGTTGGATCAAGATCCGCCATCTCATGTTGTGGTCCCGGCTATCCATAAAGATCGCCACCAGATCCGCCGGGTGCTACACGAACGTCTGGGCTATGATGGCCCGGAGACGCCTGAAGCGATGACCTTATTCATTCGTCAAAAGATCCGTGAAGATTTCCTCAGTGCCGAAATCGGTATAACCGGCTGTAATTTCGCGGTAGCAGAAACCGGTTCGGTATGCCTGGTGACCAATGAAGGCAATGCGCGAATGTGTACCACGCTACCTAAAACGCACATCGCGGTGATGGGGATGGAGCGTATTGCCCCCACGTTTGCCGAGGTTGATGTATTGATCACCATGCTGGCGCGTAGTGCCGTTGGCGCACGTTTGACGGGATACAACACCTGGCTGACAGGGCCGCGCGAAGCGGGGCATGTGGACGGGCCTGAAGAGTTTCATCTGGTTATTGTTGATAACGGGCGTTCTGAAGTGCTGGCCTCTGAATTTCGGGATGTGCTGCGCTGTATTCGTTGCGGAGCCTGTATGAATACTTGTCCGGCATATCGCCACATTGGAGGTCACGGATACGGCTCAATTTACCCAGGGCCAATCGGCGCGGTGATTTCTCCGCTACTTGGCGGCTATAAAGATTTTAAAGATTTACCCTACGCCTGCTCTTTATGCACGGCCTGTGACAGCGTGTGTCCGGTGCGTATTCCTCTGTCAAAACTGATTTTGCGTCATCGTCGGGTGATGGCTGAAAAAGGGATCACCGCAAAAGCAGAGCAACGGGCGATCAAAATGTTCGCTTATGCCAATAGCCATCCGGGATTGTGGAAAGTCGGGATGATGGCAGGCGCTCATGCGGCAAGCTGGTTTATCAGTGGTGGCAAAACACCACTCAGGATCGGTGCGATTAGCGACTGGATGGAAGCCCGCGATCTTCCTGAAGCTGACGGCGAGAGTTTCCGTAGTTGGTTTAAGAAACATCAGGCGCAGGAGAAAAAAAATGGATAATCGAAGCGAATTCTTGCAAAACGTTGCTCAGGCACTGGGCCGCCCGCTGCGACTCGAACCGCAATCGGAAGATGTGCCGCTTAACAACTATGCTAACGAGCGTCTTACTGAACTTAACCAGCAACAGCGCTGTGACGCTTTTATCCAGTTTGCCAGTGATGTCATGTTGACGCGTTGTGAACTGACCAGCGAGGCGCAGGCCGCAGAAGCTGTATTACGCCTGTGTAAAGAGCTGGGAGAGCAGTCGGTGGTGATTAGCGGTGACTCGCGACTGGAAGAATTGGGGGTCAGTGAGCGTTTACAACAGGAATGCAATGCCGCCGTGTGGGACCCGCTGAAAGGTGCCGAGAATATCTCGCAGGCAGAGCAGGCTAAAGTTGGCGTAGTGTATGCTGAATATGGCTTAACAGAATCGGGAGGCGTGGTGCTTTTTTCCGCTGCTGAGCGTGGGCGCTCGTTGAGTTTGCTCCCTGAGTCCTCAATTTTTATCCTGCGCAAAAGCACCATCCTGCCACGTGTGGCGCAACTCGCAGAAAAATTGCATCAGAAAGCGCTGTCTGGTGAGCGTATGCCGTCCTGCATTAACATCATTAGCGGTCCTAGTTCAACGGCGGATATTGAGCTTATTAAAGTCGTCGGGGTTCATGGCCCGGTGAAAGCGGTGTACCTGATTATTGAGGATTGCTGAGAGGGAGTAGCATGAGAGTTACCTCACGTTTTTATAGCAGGATTCGGTCCCATATCAATACGGTAACTCTCAACCTTGCAAGGCCTACAGTCAAATCAAGTCGCGACGGAATTTTTATCTCTCAGCGACATTCCATTCGCCACAAAATACGCAGCCGTGCTTCTCGCCAATCATAATTGATGCATCCACCACGCGCAGGCCCTCCAGTTCGTATACGGCCCGCCGTCTCGTCGTAGTCTGTTCTGTACGCATCGCACGGGGGAAAGGCGGTTTCGGTGCAATTACGCACAAGTTCGTTGAGCTGTTCATCGGTCTGACAATCGACACACAGGAAATAGTGTGATGTTCCAGGACGTGCATAAAACTGCGCCATCTCTGCATATGGTACGGGAATTATTGACCCACTGTAGAATTTTATGCATATATTATATATAGTTGTAATTTCATATCTTGTAATTCCTCTTAGTCACTTGTAAATCTTATATTCTATTAATTAACGATTTTATATGAATGAAAGCTGAATGGATTCAGTCTTATGCGCATATATATTTCTTAATAAGACAATTCTTATATTTAAATACCTAATTAGAGTTATCACTTTCGTTGGTTATATATTATGGGTGTAATGCCTGCTTCTTGTTTATATTTTGAGTTGATTTGAGCTTTCAGATACATATAATGCGCATATGTTTGAGACTGGGTGCTAATGTAAGGGTAAAGTTAAGATTGTTAATTTGAAATAGGTGTCCGGTAGTAAGTTAATCTATTATTACTCTCTGAACTGCATACCCAGGTATGTGGTTATCAATGTTATGCGATTTTTTTGAATTTATATATGCCATGAGCAGCAACCGGGATGGCATTTTATGCGTTGCTGTTTATGCAATCTTGGTTTTATTTGGATGTATTGCTGGAGATTGTGATGAATAAAATATATCGGCTAAAGTGGAACAGGTCCCGTAACTGTTGGAGCGTCTGCTCTGAACTGGGAAGCAAAATAAAAGGCAAAAAATCCCGGGCTGTTTTAATTAGCGCGATAAGTTTATATTCATCTCTGGCGTTCGCTGATAATGTCATCGTAAACCAGGATGCGACTATTGATTTTGGCAAAGAGAACAAGAGCATTGATTACCATATTACGGTGACCAATAATGCTAATCTGGTTATCAATGCGACAGACTCTTCTCGTCCACGTCTGACTCTCGCTTCTGGTGGTGGGCTGGATATCACCGGAGGGAAGGTGCGTATCAATGGCCCACTTAACTTTTTGTTAAAAGGGACGGGGTTTCTGAACGTCTCCAATGCCGGCAGTGAGTTATATGCTGATGATTTATATGAGTCTTACTCTAATATTACCCACGATAGAGGCTATTTTAACGTCTCCAACGGCGGCAAAATCCATGTTAAGGGCACCAGTCGTCTGACCTATTTGCAGGGAAATGTCAGTGGTGAAGGCAGCCAGGTAAATTCTAAAACCTTCTTTATGGGCGTTTACGGCAGTTACGGTGGTAATCAGTACCTGTCAGTTAATAACGGCGGTGAAGTTAATGCCAGTGAGAAAATTAGCCTGGGCTATTATGATCAAGTCTCCGATACAACACTTGCTGTTTCAGAAGGTGGTAAAATTTCTGCGCCGACTATTAGTTTAAGCACCAACTCTGAGTTGGCGTTAGGTGCACAGCAAGGGAGTGATGCGAAAGCAGCAGGGATTATTGATGCCGAAAAAATTGAGTTTGTGTGGGCAAAGACATCCGAGAAGAAAATCACCTTAAACCACACGGATAAAAATGCGACTATTTCCGCGGATATTGTCAGTGGCAGCGATGGCCTGGGTTACATCAATGCGCTCAATGGCACGACTTACTTAACCGGTGATAACTCTGCCTTTAGCGGCAAAGTAACGATTGAGAAAAATGGGGCGTTGGGGATCACCCAAAATATAGGCACTGCAGATATCACCAACCGCGGGAAATTACACCTGAAGGCTGAGGATAGCATGACCTTTGCCAATAAGATCTCCGGCAACGGTACAATAAGTATCGACAGTGGGACGGTGGAGTTGACCGGCAATAACTATGCATTCAGCGGATATATTGATGTTGCTTCCGATGCTGTCGCGGTTATTTCTGAAGAAAAAAACATTGGCAACGCGGATCTGGATGTTGATGGCAAATTGCAAATTAATGCCAACAAAGATTGGGTATTTGATAACGATCTTGAAGGTAAAGGCATTGTTGAAATAAACATGGGGAATCACGAATTCTCCTTCGATGATTTTGCTTATACAGACTGGTTCCAGGGTTCACTGGCGTTCCAGAACACGACATTTAACCTGGAAAAGAATGCTGAGTTTCTGCAGAGAGGCGGGATCACTGCGGGTCAGGGAAGCCTGGTAACGGTGGGTAAGGGCGCTCACTCCATTAACACTTTGGGATTCTCCGGCGGAACCGTTGATTTTGGTGCCCTGACAGCAGATGCACAGATGACAGAAGGGACGGTCAACGTTAGTAAAACGCTGGATTTGCGCGGCGAGGGTGTGATTCAGGTTTCTGACAGTGACGTTGTCCGCTCAGTATCTCGTGATATTGACTCCGCGTTATCGCTTACTGAAGTTGATGATGGTAACAGCGCAATCAAACTGGTTGATGCGCAAGGTGCGGAAGTTCTGGGCGATGCGGGCAATCTGCAATTGCAGGATAAAAATGGGCAAATCCTCTCCAGCAGCGCCCAACGTGATATTCAGCAGAATGGGAAAAAAGCCGCCGTCGGCACTTACGACTATCGTCTGACGAGTGGGGTAAACAATGACGGTCTGTATATCGGTTACGGCCTGACCCAGCTTGATTTACACGCTACCGACAGCGATGCTCTGGTGCTGAGCTCTAACGGTAAAAGCGAGAATGCCGCCGATCTCAGCGCAAAGATTACCGGCAGTGGTGACCTGGCATTCAGCAGCCAGAAAGGTCAGACCGTATCGCTTTCTAACAAAGACAACGACTATACCGGTATTACCGATCTGCGCAGCGGGACGCTCTTGTTGAATAACGATAACGTGTTGGGGAATACCCGTGAACTGCGTCTGGCGGCAGAGACTGAACTGGATATGAATGGTCACAGCCAGACCGTGGATACGCTCAATGGGAGCGCCGATTCGCTGCTGAACTTAAACGGCGGCAGCCTGACTCTTGCCAACGGGGGGACTTCAGCCGGTTCGTTAACGGGTAACGGGGAGCTGAATATTCAGGACGGCACGCTGGACCTTGCGGGCGATAACAGCAACCTGACGGCTAATATGAATATTGCTAGCTCGGCTAATGTTCTGGTAAGTCATGCACAGGGATTGGGTAGCGCAAATGTTGAGAACAACGGTACCCTGGTGTTGAATAATAGCGCTGAAAAAAGAGCGGCTGTGCCTGTGAATTACACCCTTGGCGGCAACCTGACTAACAACGGTACGCTGATGACCGGAGAGTCTGGACAGCAAGCGGGCAACGCGTTAGTGGTGAAGGGGAACTACCATGGTGATAACGGCCGACTGGTGATGAATACGGCACTGAATGGCGATGATTCAGTCACGGATAAACTGGTTGTTGAGGGCGATACCAGCGGCACGACCTCCGTTACGGTGAATAACGCTGGTGGTACAGGTGCTAAAACGCTTAACGGCATTGAACTTATCCATGTTGATGGTAAGTCTGAGGGGGAATTTGTTCAGGCGGGGCGTATCGTTGCGGGCGCGTATGACTACACTCTCGCGCGTGGTAAGGGGGCAAACAGCGGAAACTGGTATCTGACCAGTGGTGGTGATTCAGCTGAACCGCAACCGGAGCCAGAGCCGATGCCGAACCCGGAGCCAAATCCGGAGCCGGAGCCAACCCCGAATCCAGAGCCGACCCCTAACCCGACACCTACGCCGGGTCCGGATCTGAATGTGGATAATGACCTGCGACCGGAGGCGGGTAGCTACATCGCGAACCTTGCAGCAGCGAATACCATGTTCACCACGCGTCTGCATGAGCGTCTGGGTAATACGTACTATACCGACATGGTGACGGGTGAGCAGAAACAAACCACTATGTGGATGCGCCATGAAGGTGGTCATAATAAATGGCGCGATGGCAGCGGCCAGCTGAAAACCCAAAGCAATCGCTATGTTCTGCAACTGGGAGGTGATATCGCGCAGTGGAGCCAAAACGGCAGCGACCGCTGGCATGTTGGGGTCATGGCGGGATATGGCAACAGCGACAGCAAAACCATTTCCTCGCGAACCGGTTATCGTGCAAAAGCGAGTGTGAACGGATATAGCACCGGCCTGTATGCCACCTGGTATGCCGATGACGAATCGCATAATGGCGCGTATCTCGACAGTTGGGCGCAGTACAGCTGGTTTGATAACACAGTGAAAGGTGATGATTTACAAAGTGAATCCTATAAATCAAAAGGATTTACCGCTTCACTGGAAGCTGGATACAAACACAAATTAGCTGAATTTAATGGCAGCCAGGGAACGCGTAATGAATGGTATGTTCAGCCACAAGCACAGGTTACCTGGATGGGAGTCAAAGCCGATAAGCACCGCGAAAGCAACGGAACCCTCGTTCATAGCAACGGTGATGGCAACATTCAGACTCGACTTGGTGTAAAAACCTGGCTGAAGAGTCATCATAAAATGGACGACGGTAAATCCCGCGAGTTCCAGCCGTTTGTAGAAGTGAACTGGCTGCATAACAGTAAGGATTTCAGCACCAGCATGGATGGCGTGTCAGTCACTCAGGATGGAGCCCGAAATATTGCCGAGATAAAAACGGGTGTGGAAGGACAGCTAAATGCCAACCTGAATGTCTGGGGAAATGTGGGCGTTCAGGTTGCCGATAAGGGATATAATGACACCTCTGCAATGATTGGCGTTAAGTGGCAATTCTGATCTGAATAATAAGTAAAAGGAGAGAGCCGAATGGGTGCTAATTCGGCTCTCTGTGTCATTTTCTTGCAGCCAGCTTTTCCTGCCAGAGTGAAGACAAGCAGATTAAGCTGGCGCACAAGATTTAATCAAGGTGTGTTCAATGGCTTCGCATGATTTGAGTGTTTTTTTGGAAGAGTTCGGCGCAACGGTGAATTTGACGTTGCCTGGTATTGTGTCCGAAAAAGAACGGCTTTTACTCAAGCTGCTAATGGAGGGGATGTCGGTTACAGAAATCTCACAGTACAGAAATCGCAGTGCAAAGACAATTTCACATCAAAAGAAGCAGTTGTATGAGAAATTAGGCATCCAGAGTGATATTACCTTCTGGCGGGATATCTTTTTTCAGTATCACCCGCAGGTAACCACTGCCACGGGAAATAAAAATAAAATTTATCTTCCTGACAACCGTTGTCACCATATTGTCACACCTGAAGCCATCAGTCTGGCGCTGGAAAACCATGAATTCAAACCATGGATCCAACCGGTATTTTGTGCTCAGACAGGAGTACTGACAGGTTGTGAAGTGCTTGTTCGCTGGGAACATCCGCAAACGGGAATCATCCCGCCGGATCAATTTATTCCTCTGGCGGAGTCATCTGGTCTTATCGTCATAATGACCCGCCAGTTGATGAAACAGACTGCGGATATTCTGATGCCGGTAAAACATTTGCTGCCGGACAACTTCCATATTGGTATCAACGTCTCGGCGGGCTGTTTTTTGGCTGCGGGATTTGAAAAAGAGTGTCTGAACCTGGTTAAGAAATTAGGTAACGATAAAATCAAGCTGGTTCTTGAGTTGACGGAACGTAATCCTATTCCGGTAACGCCAGAAGCCAGAGCGATATTTGATAGCCTTCATCAGCACAATATTACCTTTGCGCTGGATGACTTTGGTACGGGTTATGCGACCTATCGTTACTTGCAGGCGTTCCCGGTCGATTTTATTAAGATCGATAAGTCATTTGTGCAAATGGCGAGCGTGGACGAAATCTCCGGTCATATTGTCGACAATATTGTCGAACTGGCGCGTAAGCCTGGTCTGAGTATCGTAGCGGAAGGGGTAGAAACCCAGGAGCAGGCGGATTTAATGATCGGTAAAGGCGTTCACTTTTTGCAGGGCTATTTGTACTCCCCGCCAGTTCCGGGTAATAAATTTATCTCTGAATGGGTAATGAAAGCAGGTGGTTGATGTAAACCGCTATTCACAGCGCATCGGGAGGTTGGCAGCGATTAATTCTCCCGATGCAGTAAATCCTGATAGATCCCCGTTAATATGCCATTTGGCGCAAATTGTTTTTTAATCCACTGCGTCACCTGACCCGTAGCAGAATGCTGAGTCGCCAGTAACATGCGCGAATCCTGGCGCGGATTATGGATTTGTCGGGTAACCAGCAGGGATTGCGTCATCGCCTCACGGACCATGTAATCCGGCAAAAAACCAATTCCTTCACCTAAAATCTGGCACTGACATTTGGTGTTGAAATCTGGCACCAGAATTGACTCCTGCCCGTGCAGCAACCAGCCCACTTTTTTATTAATCGTATGCGCGGTGTCCTCCACCATAATATTAGGGTAGAGACGCAGTTGGCTTTCGGCGATCGGTTCCGGCACAAAGGCTAACGGGTGATCCGGCGCGATAGCAAAAGCCCAGCGAATCGCGCCAATTTCAGTGTAATCAATACCGCCGCCGTCCAGTAGTGTATCGGGTGCGCCGATGGCGATATTTGCCTGATTATTAATAATTGCATCCCAGACGCCGTTATATACTTCGGTCGTCACGGTAATCTGGCAGGTAGGAAACTGCTTTTTCAGCACCTGTAATAAGCGTGCGGTGTGTTTGGGCGTATAAAGCAGCTGATTAATACAAATGCGCACACGCGCTTCTATGCCCTGCGAAATAGTATCGATACTGCGTTTAATGGCGTGAAAATCATTCAGCAGGTCGGTAGCTTTGCGGAAAAAATAACGCCCGGACTCGGTTAACTCAATGCTGCGGGTGTTGCGAGTGAACAGCACCACATCCAGCCCCGTCTCCATACGCTTGATGGTGTAGCTAATGGCGGAAGTGGTTAAACCCAACTCTTCTGCGGCTTTACTGAAGCTGCCAAAACGCGCAGCGGTAGTAAATGCCAACAGATTCTCTTCGGTAAAAATTGAGTTCATTAAACCATTCCCGCCATTATCTACTATGAATTTCTCCAGCTATGACTGTAGAGGTATCGGTTAAAGATAGATAATCATTTTTGAATAACTTTTAATACCCGTCGCGTTTAGTCGTCGCTTCGCTTAATTTTTGTCCGCCATATTCTGAAATTATCCCCACGCAGTTACCCGCCAGAAAACCCAGTAACGTCACCGTCCAGTTCATCCCGCTGGCAAAAAACAGCGTCATGCCGAGAAAGCCACCGGGAATAAATGACAGTAACCAGAAACGCCCTTGCCAGACCACCACCGCCGAGAAGGGTACGGTAGTAATTACGCTCGCCCAGAACGCGGACAGTCCACTTACAGAGGCCAGCCAACCGGCAGCCAGTGCGGCGAAAAACGCCCACACCATCCCGGAATAATTAACCGCCAGACTTCTGATAAACCCCGATTTACCGCCGCCTGCGGCATAAAAACTGCAAAAGGCGACGAACCCAATCGTACCTAATAATTCCCATCCCTGAGAGAGCCCGACATGTGAAGACACTAACTGCCAAAGCCCTGCACAAACACCGACGGTTATACCCGTTGCAGTGAGTCCGTTCATCTTGTTCCCCTCTGGTTAGACATGGACGAAAGCTGCGCTTACATGTGCAGACTATAGAGAAATAAAACCTGATTGAGTGAAAGGGTATCGGGTCAAAGAAACAAATATTGCACTACCGCACACTGCGAAAAGATTGTTGAACATCATTCAACAAAAAGGCGAAATACGGCGAATTAAATTTAAGCGGGTTCTTTTATCAGATTATCGTTGCTATTCTCAATTCATCGAAAACAGCCACAAAAACCAGGGGAATGTGAATGACGATAAAAAATCTACATGCCGACTATTTATTGGCTGCACAACAGGGCGATATCGATAAAGTAAAAACCTGTCTTGCGCTGGGTGTCGATATTAATACCTGCGATCGCCAGGGGAAAACGGCAATTACGCTGGCAAGTTTATATCAGCAATATGCTTGCGTTCAGGCATTAATTGATGCCGGAGCGGATATTAATAAACAAGACCTGACATGTTTAAATCCTTTTTTAATGAGCTGCCTGAACGGTGATTTAACGCTGCTACGAATTATTTTACCGGCTAAACCAGACCTTAATTGCGTCACCCGTTTCGGTGGTGTCGGCCTGACGCCTGCCTGTGAAAAAGGTCATTTAAGTATTGTAAAAGAGCTTTTGGCGCATACGGAGATTAACGTTAACCAGACCAACCATGTTGGCTGGACGCCGCTACTGGAAGCGATTGTGCTTAATGATGGCGGGATTAAACAGCAGGCGATTGTCCAGCTATTGCTGGAACACGGGGCCAGCCCGCACATGACGGATAAATATGGCAAAACGCCGCTGGAACTGGCGCGGGAACGGGGCTTTGAAGAGATTGCGCAGTTACTGATTGCCGCAGGCGCATAAACCGGGAGGCTGGCTATCAACACACCAGAAAGACGGTGTGTGTGGGCGCTAACTGCGGATGCAGATTTTCTGGCGCAGCGGGGGCAAGGACAGGTTGAACAGGTCTTTGCCAGAGCGGTAAATATCGCACTCCCGGCCTGCCACCAGTTGCTGACGCTGCTTTGTGAAGAGTACGACAATGCGCCAAACAGTTGTCGGTTGGCACTCACTCACTTTGATGGTCTGTTCCGGCATGGTGATAAGGTTCAGTTTGACGATCAAGGCATTACGGTTGGTCAACATCTTCATATAGAGATGAGTCGTTGTCGGCGTTGGCTGTCCCCAACCTTGCAAATGACCGCTGTGAATTTTCACCTTATCGCCTGGCAACAGTGGCACGACATTATTCATCAGCACCTGGGGGAAAATGAAACCCTGTTTAATTATCGCGGCGATAATCCGTTTTATCAGGCGTTAAATAAAGAACTACATATTAAACGACAAGCAGTTATTCAGGCCGTAAACGAAAAACAAAATATCGCCGCAGCGGTCGCCAGTATGATGGGCTTAGGGATTGGCCTTACGCCATCAGCTGACGATTATTTAACAGGACTGGCGCTTATTTTATTTATATCCGGGCATCCGGCGGAAAAATACAAAGAGGAATTTTATCTCGGTCTGCAACGCGGCAAAAATAATACCACGTTATTAAGTGCCATAACGCTGGAAGCCGCATTACAACAGCGCTGCCGGGAAAATATTCATCGCTTTATTCACAACATTATTTATGACATCCCTGGGAACGCAACTCAGGCAATAGAAAAAATTAAACATATTGGCTCCAGTTCCGGCTGCGACATGCTGTACGGCATGGCCGATGGTTGTGCGCTGAGCCAAACCTACGGAGGGAATTATGTCAGTTAAAATAGTCATTAAACCGAATACCTATTTTGATTCTGTCTCGCTGATGTCTATCTCCACGCGTGCAAATAAACTCGACGGCGTCGAGCAGGCATTTGTGGCGATGGCGACCGAAATGAACAAAGGCGTGTTGAAGAATTTAGGACTGCTGACGCCGGAGCTGGAACAGGCGAAAAACGGCGACCTGATGATTGTCATCAACGGTAAAGCGGGCGCGGACAACGAGCAGTTGCTGGTGGAGATTGAAGAGCTGTTCAACACCAAAGCACAAAGCGGCTCGCACGAGGCGCGTTACGCCACTATTGCCAGCGCCAAAAAGCATATCCCGGAAAGTAACCTGGCGGTGATTTCGGTCAACGGCCTGTTTGCCGCGCGCGAAGCGCGTCAGGCGCTGCAAAACGATCTTAACGTGATGTTGTTTTCCGATAACGTCTCAGTTGAAGATGAACTGGCGCTCAAACAGTTGGCCCACGAAAAAGGGCTGCTGATGATGGGGCCAGACTGCGGCACGGCGATTATTAACGGCGCGGCGCTCTGTTTTGGTAACGCCGTGCGTCGTGGCAACATCGGTATTGTTGGCGCATCTGGCACCGGCAGCCAGGAACTGAGCGTCCGTATCCATGAATTTGGCGGCGGCGTTTCGCAACTGATTGGCACCGGCGGGCGCGACCTGAGCGAGAAAATCGGCGGCCTGATGATGCTCGACGCTATCGGGATGCTGGAAAACGATCCGCAAACTGAAATCATTGTGCTTATCTCCAAACCGCCCGCGCCTGCGGTGGCCCGCAAAGTGCTGGAACGCGCACGCGCCTGCCGCAAGCCGGTGGTGGTCTGCTTCCTCGGTCGTGGCGAAACGCCAGTGGATGAGCAGGGGCTACAGTTTGCTCGCGGCACCAAAGAAGCGGCGCTGAAAGCGGTAATGCTCTCCGGCGTGAAACAAGAACATCTCGACCTGCATACCCTGAACCAGCCGTTGATTGCTGACGTGCGCGCTCGCCTGAAGCCGCAACAGAAATACATTCGTGGCCTGTTCTGCGGCGGTACGCTGTGCGACGAAACCATGTTCGCGGTGATGGAAAAACATGGCGATGTCTACAGCAACATTCAGCCCGATCCTGAATTCCGCCTGAAAGATATCAACCGCAGCATCAAACACACCTTCCTCGACTTTGGCGATGACGACTTCACCAACGGCAAGCCGCATCCAATGATTGACCCCACCAACCGCATCAGCCGCTTGATCGAAGAAGCGCGCGATCCAGAAGTGGCGGTGATCGTGATGGATTTTGTGCTCGGATTTGGATCGCATGAAGATCCGGTCGGCTCCACCCTCGAGGCGATCAAAGAAGCGAAAGCGATCGCCGCAGCCGAAGGACGCGAGTTGATCATTCTCGCCTATGTGCTGGGTACCGATCTCGATACGCCATCGTTAGAACAACAAAGCCAGATGCTGCTTGATGCCGGAGTGATTCTGGCGAGCAGCAGCACCAATACCGGATTGCTGGCGCGTGAATTTATCTGCAAAGGGGAGGAAGCCTGATGAGCCAGTCACTGTTTAGCCAACCATTGAACGTTATTAACGTCGGCATCGCCATGTTTAGCGATGACCTGAAAAAGCAGCATGTAGAAGTGACTCAACTCGACTGGACGCCGCCGGGGCAGGGCAATATGCAGGTGGTGCAGGCGCTGGATAACATTGCCGATTCGCCGCTGGCAGACAAAATCGCCGCCGCTAACCAGCAGGCGCTGGAACGCATTATCCAGTCGCATCCGGTGCTGATTGGTTTTGATCAGGCGATTAACGTGGTGCCGGGCATGACGGCGAAAACCATTCTTCACGCCGGGCCACCAGTGACCTGGGAAAAAATGTGCGGCGCGATGAAAGGCGCGGTCACCGGGGCGCTGGTGTTTGAAGGGCTGGCGAAAGATCTCGACGAGGCGGCTGACCTGGCGGCTTCCGGGGAGATCACCTTCTCGCCGTGCCACGAACACGACTGCGTGGGTTCGATGGCGGGTGTTACCTCGGCCTCGATGTTTATGCACATCGTGAAAAACAAAACCTACGGCAACATCGCTTATACCAATATGAGCGAGCAGATGGCGAAGATTTTGCGTATGGGCGCTAACGACCAGAGCGTGATTGACCGCCTGAACTGGATGCGCGATGTGCAGGGGCCAATGCTGCGCGACGCGATGAAAATTATCGGCGAGATCGATCTGCGCTTGATGCTGGCGCAAGCGCTGCATATGGGCGATGAATGCCATAACCGCAATAATGCCGGGACGACGCTGCTGATTCAGGCGCTGACGCCGGGGATTATTCAGGCAGGTTATTCCGTCGAACAACAGCGTGAAGTGTTTGAGTTTGTCGCCAGCAGCGATTACTTCTCCGGCCCGACGTGGATGGCGATGTGTAAAGCGGCGATGGATGCGGCGCACGGCATCGAATACAGCACCGTGGTGACCACCATGGCGCGTAACGGCGTCGAGTTCGGCCTGCGGGTCAGCGGCCTGCCGGGGCAATGGTTTACCGGCCCAGCGCAGCAGGTCATCGGCCCGATGTTTGCCGGTTATAAGCCGGAAGATTCGGGGCTGGATATCGGCGACAGCGCCATCACTGAAACCTACGGCATTGGCGGATTTGCTATGGCGACCGCGCCCGCAATCGTCGCGCTGGTGGGCGGTACGGTGGAAGAAGCTATCGATTTCTCCCGTCAGATGCGCGAAATCACCCTTGGCGAAAACCCCAACGTCACCATTCCGCTGCTCGGTTTTATGGGCGTGCCGTCGGCAATCGATATCACCCGCGTGGGCAGCAGCGGCATTCTGCCGGTGATCAACACCGCCATTGCCCATAAAGATGCGGGCGTCGGCATGATTGGCGCGGGCATTGTGCATCCACCATTCGCCTGCTTCGAGAAAGCCATTCTTGGCTGGTGCGAACGTTACGGCGTCTGACTTACATGTCTATGCCGGATGCGGCGTGAACGCCTTATCCGGCCTACGAATGGCCCGAGAATTGTAGGCCTGATAAGCGTAGCGCATCAGGCATTTGTCACGATTGCCGGATGCGGCGTGGACGCCTTATCCGGCCTACGAATGGCCCGAGAATTTGTAGGCCTGATAAGCGTAGCGCATCAGGCATTTGTCACCACTGTCGGATGCGGCGTGAACGCCTTATCCGACCTACGGATGGCGCAAGAGTCTGTAGGCCTGATAAGCGTAGCGCATCAGGCATTTGTCACCACTGCCGGATGCGGCGTGAACGCCTTATCCGGCCTACGAATGGCGCAAGAATTGTAGGCCTGATAAGCGTAGCGCATCAGGCAATTTGGCGTTGGTCATAACCTCATCACCCTCTGTAGCGGACATAACAACATGAAAGAACTTGTGGTCGTTGCCATTGGTGGCAACAGCATTATCAAAGATAACGCCAGCCAGTCGATTGAGCATCAGGCGGAGGCGGTGAAAGCCGTGGCCGATACGGTGCTGGAAATGCTGGCTTCCGATTACGACATTGTGCTGACCCACGGCAACGGGCCGCAGGTCGGGCTGGATTTACGCCGTGCGGAGATTGCCCACGAGCGCGAAGGGCTGCCCTTAACGCCGCTGGCGAACTGTGTGGCGGATACGCAAGGCGGCATTGGCTATCTGATCCAACAGGCGTTGAACAACCGACTGGCGCGTCACGGCGAGAAAAAAGCCGTCACCGTGGTGACTCAGGTGGAAGTGGATAAAAACGATCCGGGTTTTGCTCATCCCACCAAGCCCATCGGCGCATTCTTCAGTGAAAGCCAGCGTGACGAACTACAAAAGGCAAACCCTGACTGGCGTTTTGTTGAAGATGCCGGACGGGGCTATCGCCGCGTAGTCGCCTCGCCGGAACCGAAACGTATTGTCGAAGCGCCTGCCATTAAGGCGCTTATCCAACAAGGCTTTGTGGTGATTGGCGCGGGCGGCGGCGGAATTCCGGTGGTGCGCAGCGGAGCGGGGGATTACCAAAGCGTGGACGCGGTTATCGACAAAGACCTCTCCACCGCGCTACTGGCTCGCGAAATTCACGCCGACATTCTGGTGATCACCACTGGCGTGGAAAAAGTGTGTATTCACTTTGGCAAGCCGCAGCAGCAGGCGCTCGATCGGGTGGATATTGCCACCATGACCCGCTATATGCAGGAAGGGCATTTCCCGCCCGGCAGCATGTTGCCAAAAATCATCGCCAGCCTGACGTTCCTGGAACAGGGCGGCAAAGAAGTGATTATCACCACGCCGGAATGCCTGCCTGCGGCGCTGCGCGGGGAAACGGGCACCCATATTATTAAAACGTAAGGACGTAAGATGAAAGAAAGCAATAGCCGTCGTGAGTTTTTGAGCCAGAGCAGTAAGATGGTCACCGCCGCCGCGCTGTTCGGTACCTCTGTGCCGCTCGCCCATGCGGCGGTAGCTGGCACCCTAAACTGCGAAGCGAACAACACCATGAAAATCACTGACCCGCATTACTATCTCGATAACGTGTTGCTGGAAACTGGATTTGACTACGAAAATGGCGTGGCGGTGCAGACCCGCACGGCGCGCCAGACCGTGGAGATTCAGGACGGCAAAATTGTTGCCCTGCGCGAGAACAAGCAGCATCCGGACGCCACGCTGCCGCACTATGACGCTGGCGGTAAGTTGATGCTGCCCACCACCCGCGACATGCATATTCATCTCGACAAAACCTTTTACGGCGGGCCGTGGCGCTCGCTCAATCGCCCGGCAGGCACCACCATCCAGGACATGATCAAACTCGAGCAAAAAATGCTGCCGGAGTTGCAACCGTACACTCAGGAGCGGGCAGAAAAGCTGATCGATTTATTACAGTCGAAAGGCACCACCATTGCCCGCAGCCACTGCAATATCGAACCGGTTTCCGGCCTGAAAAATCTGCAAAATTTGCAGGCGGTGCTGGCGCGACGTCAGGCGGGCTTCGAGTGTGAAATCGTCGCCTTCCCGCAGCACGGTTTGCTGCTGTCGAAATCGGAACCCTTAATGCGCGAAGCGATGCAGGCAGGGGCGCATTACGTCGGCGGGCTGGACCCAACAAGTGTTGATGGCGCGATGGAAAAATCCCTCGATACTATGTTCCAGATTGCGCTGGACTACGACAAAGGCGTCGATATTCACCTGCACGAAACCACTCCGGCGGGCGTGGCAGCCATCAATTATATGGTTGAAACGGTGGAGAAAACGCCACAGCTGAAAGGCAAACTGACCATCAGTCACGCCTTTGCGCTGGCAACGCTCAACGAGCAACAGGTAAATGAACTGGCGCACCGGATGGCGGCACAGCAAATTTCTATCGCCTCGACGGTGCCGATTGGCACGTTACATATGCCGCTTAAACAGCTGCACGACAAAGGTGTAAAAGTGATGACTGGCACTGACAGCGTTATCGACCACTGGTCGCCTTACGGCCTGGGCGACATGCTGGAAAAAGCCAATCTGTACGCGCAGCTCTATATTCGTCCTAACGAACAGAACCTCTCCCGTTCGCTGTTTTTAGCCACTGGCGATGTATTGCCGCTGAATGAAAAAGGCGAGCGTGTATGGCCAAAAGCGCAGGATGACGCCAGCTTTGTGCTGGTGGACGCCTCCTGTTCCGCCGAGGCGGTGGCGCGTATCTCGCCGAGAACGGCGACGTTCCATAAAGGACAGCTGGTGTGGGGGAGTGTGGCAGGTTGATACGCATTTGATGTGTTTGCAACGGTGAAAGTAAGAGATTTAAAGCCCCAGGGAGTGGGGCTATCTGAATATGAGTGTGTCGGCAGTGGTTTGCTCATGAATCATCCTGAACTTTATAATCTCCAGGCATAATTTTTAGGGGATTATTTGAGAGAAATACACAAAAAAAGAGTGTTAACAAAGATATTTATCAAGCCATAAATGTGACCTGCTTCGGATAAAAAAGATTAAGCGTAGAAAAACCAATGATACTCTTGCTGATTATTATCAAGAGTAATTATGATGTGATTTATTTTTCCATGATTGCGTAAATATTCCCATGTCCATAGAAGAAAATATTTCACAAAAATATCCTCATGCTTCCTGTTGTACTTTTGGCGATTCAGCAGCGTTGGCCGATCACCTCGCAACGTTGATTGCGACTGGTGTTAAAACTGCTTCCTGTGGTTCGCTGGCGGGATGTATTGAGGACAACGCGTTTCCGATGATTGGTGAGTATAAGATTGTGCAAAATAGCGCTGGCGAGCCTGTTTGTGTAATCAGAATTATTGGCCTGCATTTACTGCGCTTTTCTGATGTCACTGAAGAGTTTGCCCGTAAGGAAGGCGAAGGTGATCTCAGTCTTAAATATTGGCGTAATGAACACCGTCGTTTTTTCGAGGCGGAAGGAAGTTATTCGCCAGAAATGGACATTATCTTCGAAGAGTATGCCCTTATTGACGTTGTGTAGATAATTAATTTATCTGCGCCCAAAAACCAACATAAATATCGCCAGTTTTATTTATTTTGCGCTTTTACGCATGGCAAAAAACACCTCTATTGGCCCTGTGGGGAACGTTGCTGCTCTGTTTCATTCAGGTACGCGGTATGTTGGGGCTGGATCGGGCGGCTTAAATATTGGCTATATTCAATGGACGCGTTTTGCCGCGATGACATATCAGGCATCGCCAAATACACATAGCTAATCAGGAGTAAACGCAATGAAGATCAAAGCTATTGGTGCATATTCCGCTAAACAACCGCTGGAACCGATGGACATCACCCGCCGTGAACCGGGACCGCATGATGTCAAAATCGAAATCGCTTATTGTGGCGTCTGCCATTCCGATATCCACCAGGTCCGTTCGGAGTGGGCGGGGACGGTTTATCCCTGCGTGCCAGGCCATGAAATTGTGGGTCGCGTGGTGGCCGTTGGTGATCAGGTGGAAAAACATGCGCCAGGCGATCTGGTAGGCGTCGGCTGTATTGTCGACAGTTGTAAACACTGCGAAGAGTGTGAAGACGGGCTGGAAAACTATTGTGACCACATGACAGGGACCTATAACGCGCCGACGCCAGACGAGCCGGGCCATACTCTGGGCGGTTATTCGCAGCAAATTGTTGTTCATGAGCGTTACGTTTTGCGTATTCGCCACCCGCAAGAGCAGCTTGCCGCCGTTGCGCCGTTGCTGTGTGCAGGCATTACGACCTATTCACCGCTGCGCCACTGGCAGGCCGGGCCAGGTAAAAAAGTGGGCGTGGTCGGCATTGGCGGTCTGGGGCATATGGGAATCAAGCTGGCCCACGCGATGGGGGCGCATGTGGTGGCGTTTACCACTTCTGAATCAAAACGCGAAGCGGCAAAAGCCCTGGGGGCTGATGAAGTCGTTAACTCGCGTAATGCCGATGAAATGGCGGCCCATGTGAAGAGTTTCGATTTCATCTTAAATACAGTTGCTGCGCCGCATAATCTCGATGATTTTACGATTTTGCTGAAACGCGATGGCACCATGACGCTGGTTGGCGCTCCCGCAACGCCGCATAAGTCGCCGGAGGTTTTCAACCTGATCATGAAACGTCGCTCAATTGCCGGCTCGATGATTGGCGGCATTCCGGAAACCCAGGAGATGCTCGACTTCTGCGCCGAACATGGCATCGTAGCTGATATAGAGATGATTCGGGCCGATCAAATTAACGAAGCCTATGAGCGAATGTTGCGCGGCGATGTGAAATATCGCTTTGTGATTGATAATGGCACGCTAACGGACTGAAAAATTAAATATAGCGCGTAGTGCTGCATATAACGTCGCTCTCCGGCACTAAGAGAGCGACAACATTCAGCGCAGGGGCAAGAGTTCGCTGCCTGTGTAAAGTGCTCAGCCGACATAAACTCAGTGTTGCTTACTAAATGATCAACAAAGATATTTTGTGAATGTATGAGTTGACATTCATATGAAAAAAATCATAATTCCGTCATGTTCGCGTAGGGCAGTTTCTGTATCTTATGCATCGCACCAGGGCCTGACAGGAAATATGCTGTAAGGTTCGTATCAAAAAACCGCCATTAGCTCATCAGGAAGAGCAGACGACAACCAGGATTGTTGTATGGTACGGGGTTCGAGGCCTCGATGGCGGTCCAATTTCTCAATTGGGTTGGTTACAATTATCAGCTCACCGATGTGTCACTCCTTCATAAATCAGCCGTAGCGCGAAGACACCAATAATCGCACCAATAACCCGACTGGCAACGCGCTGCATACGCCCGTATGCACGACGCACGGCGGGTAAAGAAAACGCCTGACTAAGAAATACACGCCAGATAATAGATGCGAGCACAATCCCTGCCCAGGCCATAAACCGCGCCCAGGTCGGCGTTTCTGCGCTTAACGTCACTGAGAAGATACTGATAAAAAATAAAACTGTTTGTGGATTAGAGAGATCGGTAATGAGTCCACGGCGGAAAAATACATACCAGGGAGCATTAAGCGGCTGCTGTAATGCACTCATCTGTGGTGTTGATTGTCGGCGCATACTGTTCCAGGCAAACCATAAAAGATAAGCGCCGCCGACGATTTTAATGAGTGAGAATATCTCTTCACACTGGGTAATGAGCGTCGCCATCCCAAACAATCCCAACCCGGAATAGATGGCATCGCCAAGCGCCACGCCAAGCCCGGTGAGTACACCTGCACGACGGCCTGAGGCCAGGCTGGTTTGTACCACGACAAAAAGATTCGCCCCCGGATTAAAAAAGGTGATGACGAACAGTCCGACGGTCAGGTAAACGGCGTGCAAAGGGTCCATAGTGATTTCACCCATAAATAAGCTGAATTAACTTCATCATATTTATAGTAAAAATGACTGAATGCGAGCGCGATCACAAAGACCGTGGATCTCAAAAGAGTGCCACCTGTACGTGACAGGTGGCAAAGTGGCATTAAAAGAGATATTTCATGCCCAGCATTCCCTGGGTATCACTGTAACCATTGTCGCCCAACTGCTGGGCGACGTTACCCCACAGTTGCAGACGCGGAGTAAGCTGACCTTCCACCCCGACTTTTAACTCGCCTGCGTTACGCGCGCCGATGATCTCATCACTGATGCCATCCATCTTCACGCTGTAATTGCGGGAGTTATAAATCCAGTTGGCTTCCACGAAAGGCTGGAAAGAACGCTCTTTATGATCATCAATAGCATGATGACCCTGCAGATATGCTTTCACCCCCAGACGCGTTTGCAGGTTGCCTTCGGTGCTGTCCTCAACCAGCGTGCCATTGTCTTCCGTATGGTTGTCTGCCTTCACATCCATCCATGTCAGTTGCATTTTGGGCTGCAGCCAGTAGCTGGTACGCGCATCTGCACTTTCACCAAGACGGAAGGTATAACCCGCTTCAATGGCGGCGGTGATGCCGTCAGAGTGATATTTCTCACTGGGCAGATATTCGCCGGAGACGGTGTTATCAAACCAGTTATAGAGCAACCAGCTGTCAACATAAGTCCCTGTTTTGTCTGCTTCATTAGCGTACCAGGTGCCATACACGCCCACACTGTAGCCGTCGATTTGCCCACGTGAGCTGTACCCGGTCAGGCTGGAATGCGTGTGACTCTTGCTGTTGGCATAGCCAGCCATCAGGCCGAGATGCCAGCGATCGAGTGCGTTACTGCTCCATTGCGCAAGATCGCCGCCAAGTTGCAGAACATAACGGTTGCTCTGGGTACTCAGTTCATCCGAGCGATC